>NZ_JBGONU010000039.1:0-45426 GCF_041439295.1 Vibrio sp. 1F253
AAACCGGCAACCGTTAATAGCGGTTCTAGGGTTCAAATCCCTATCCCTCCACCACCATTGAAAAGCCCGCTGAGAAATCAGCGGGCTTTTTTACATCTTGAATTTGCAAAAAGAGAGCTCAAAAACACTAGATAAGTCGTTATCTAATCTAGTTATAAAGTTCGTAGAGTTAAGGAATTAAAAAAGCAGAGCGCTCAGGCTCTGCTTTGATGTTTTAACTGTACGTTCTTCAGAACTTACACTCGTTATTTTGCTACGTTACCTGCCACGTTTAGAGCATCCCATGTACGTGCGAATGGTGGGGCATAACAGAAGTCCATGTAGCCTAGTTGTTGAGTAGTCATCTTGGCTGTGATCGCTACGGCCAGTGCGTTAATGCGGCCAACGGCTCCTTTCTTACCTACGATTTCACCACCTAAAAGGACCTTAGTTTCTGGGTGATAAACCAACTTCACCTTGATGTCTTCTTGGCCTGGGTAGTAATCGGTTTGGTTCTTATCTGAAATCGTCGATACTTTCACATCCAAGTTATGTTCTTTCGCTAGAAGTTCAGATACGCCGGTACACGCCAATTCGTAATCGAGTACTTTCAAGCAAGACGAACCTAAGAAGCCTGACATATAGGTATCTTTACCTGCTAGCTTGTCAGCCATCATACGCGCTTGCTTATTGGCTGTGGTTGCTAGAGGAACATAAACGGGTTTGCCTAGTGCCATATGATGTACGACGGCACAGTCACCTACAGCATGGATGTAAGCGTCTTCAGTGGCACCATATTCATTCACCAACAACGCGCCATTTTGAGCCTTTGGTAATTCGAATGCTTCAGTGTTTGGTTTGAAGCCGAGTGACAGGATCACGATATCAGCTTCTACATTGCCATTATCGGTTTCTACGATGTAACCACCTTGCTCGGCATCGCGAATCGCAGACACGCTGCAACCTGTTTTAAGGTCAGCGCCGGATTCTCGAATTGCACCTTCGACAACTTCAATGATCTCTGGGCTGAACTGACGGCTCATGATGTGTTGTTCACGTTCGATAATCGTCACGTGCTTATCTAAGCCATGTGCCGCATCAAAGACTTCCAGCCCGATAAAGCCTGCACCGATGACACACACGCGTTGTTTGTTATCGTCTTTAAGCGCTTCTTTGACTGCTAAGCCATCTTCCATACTTGTTAGTGTGTATACGTGTTCTGGATTGAATTCACCGAATGGTGGAACGATTGGTCGTGCACCTGTTGCAATGACCAACATATCGTAATCGATGACGCTTTCTTCATTTTGGTGACGCACCGTAATTTGCTTTTCAGTGCGGTCGAACGACACCATTTCTGTGTCTACACGAACATCTAAACCTGATTTGATGGCTTGTTCTGGTGTACGGGAGATCATCCGTTCGGTGTCATCAAACATGCCGCCTGCAAAGTAAGGTAGGCCACAGGCTCCGAAAGAGATGTAGCTACGCTTATCTAAAACGATGACTTCGTCTGATGGTTGATTACGTTTGTATTTTGCTGCGAAACTCATACCCGCGGCGCTACCGCCTATAACAACAACTTTCATATTTACTACCTAAATAACCTGAACTCAGGAAAAACAGAAGAGCACTCACGTGGAGTGCTCTTAATTAAGTTTGAGAATTATACTGCTGCTTCTTTTGATACTGTCGCTGTAACGTCAGCGTCGTATTGTTCAGTATCCAGTGAGCCATTCTTCTTCGCTGTAAGAACGCCTGACAACATAGAGCCAGAGATGTTCAGCGCGGTACGAGCCATGTCAATTAGCGCTTCGATAGATACTAGAATCGCGACTACTGTGATGTCTAGACCCATGATGGTCAGTACCGCTACTGCTGCGAACGTTGCACCGCCACCAACACCCGCGATACCGAATGAAGCAATTGCGATAACAGCGATCAGTTGTAGGATAAAGCTCAAGTCTACAGGCATGCCCATGACCTGTGCCGCCATGATTGCTAGCATTGCTGGGTAGATACCGGCACAACCGTTTTGACCGATACTGGTACCGAATGTCGCTGACATGTTTGCTGTTTCTTCGTCTACACCTAGGCGCTGAGTTTGTGTTTCAACGTTTAGTGGAATAGCTGCCATGCTTGAACGAGACCCGAAACCGAACACGAGTACTGGCCAGATTTTCTTCATGAACTTGGCAGGAGAAAGACCGAACATTGACACCATGACGAAGTGGATGCCGAACATAACGCCAATTGCTACGTAGCTTGCTAGAAGGAAGCGGCCCATTTCTGCTAGTGCGAACAGGTCGTTGGTCATCATGAACGTGGTCATCAGAGCGAATACACCGTAAGGCGTTAGCTTCAGAATTTCACGCACCATTGAAAGCACCACTTCTTTTGCAGAGTTGATGAAATCAACGAAGTTTTGCACTTTCTCAGGCTTACGGTATTTCACTTGAAGGATGCAGTAACCAAGGAACATGCCGAACAGTACAGTTGAAAGCGTAGAAGTACGTTGAGAACCCGTTAGCATGTCAAAGATGTTGGTTGGAATGATAGACAGAGCCATACCAGACAGACCGCTGCTCGCCATTGCATCTTGTGTTGCTACCAGTGAATCACCGCGAGCTTCAATCGCACTGTTTGTGCCGATTGTGCTTACTAGCGCGTTCGCATCGATACCAAATAGGTAAATACTTGCGATACCAACGGCCGCTGAGATAGCACAAGTGAAAAGTAGAATACCGATGATTTTTGGTGCGATTCGAGATAGCGCACCGCCGCCTTCAACGTTCATGATCGAAGAGATCATCGCCACAAACACAAGTGGGATAACGATCATTTGTAGAAGTTTGATGTAGCCTTTACCGAACACCGAAATCAGTTCAGCAAAGCCAGATGTCGCAACGTTGCCGACACCGAAAACAAGTTGAATTGCGCCACCGAACAGTAAGCCAGCAGCAAGCGCACTCAGTACGCGGAAGTTAAAACTTTTCTTTTGCTTTTTGAAGTTCGACAGCAGTGCGTAGAACCCAAAGAACAGTATGCTTAATCCAATAAATGAAACGCTCATGAGAATCTCCTATGATACCCATTAATACCTAAGTCGGTTATTTTTTGTATGCGATGGCTTCAATTTCAACCAGTGCGTCTTTTGGTAGTCGTGCTGCTTCAACACAAGAGCGAGCAGGTGCGTTCTCTGTACCAAACACCTCTGTATACACTTCGTTAAAGGCAACGAAGTTCTCCATGTCTGATAGGAAGCAGGTTGTCTTAAGCACTGTGTCCAGTCCCGCATTACTCGCTTCTAATACAGCTTTTAAGTTTTCCAGAGACTGACGAGCCTGCTCTTTGATGCCGCCCTCAACAAACTGCATGGTTTCTGGAACGAGAGGTAATTGACCTGATGTATAAACCATGTCGCCGTAAGACGTACCTTGTGAGTAAGGGCCGATAGCTGCAGGTGCTTGTTCAGTGGCAATGATCTGTTTCACGATGTAACTCCTAAATTATTGGTTTTATTCTGATTTAAATTCACGGATAAACTTGTAAACCGCCTGTCGGCTGATCCCAAGCTGCTCTGATACTTGTGTAGTCGTCTCTTTTAGCTCAAATACGCCGTTATCAAATAAGCAACGGATGATGGCTTTATTACGACCTTTGCAGGAAACCGACTCGTCTTGGTCAACCTCGTTAATGGCTGAACTCAATGCTTGTTGAATGACGTCGTTTGCATTGTTGCTGAATGTCTCGCTTACAATGGTTTGCGGCACATTGCACTGCGGCATCAACGTTTTGACGATTTCTGGGAATGGGAAAGATAAGTTCATGTTGATACACAGCATGCCGATAGGTTTTTGCTGTGGACCAGCCAGCACACAGGTGGTTGATTTCAGTAGGGACCCATCTGCTGCGTTGGTGAAATAGCTCTTCGGAGAAACTTCGCCAGTTTTCTCGAACGTGCTCCACATGCGTAAACCTAAATCGGTGATCGGTGAACCAATTTCACGACCCGTATGATGACCATTGACGATCTTCACGACTGAGTTTTCTAAGCTTTCAAATGAATGGATGACCACTTCGCAGTAAGGACCAATCAAATCGGCGATAGTGTCTGCTAAGCGGAAGTAATTGCTTAAGCATTCTCTGTCTTCATCGGTGAATCGAACTTGTTTTACATTCATGATTTCGGTTTACATTTTTGAACTCAATAACTGAAATCTACTCCTTTGGTGGTATTCCCACAAGATGCGGTAAACTTCTGTAAACCTGAAGTGAGCGTTCAAAACATCAACAAATCGTAAGTTTTAGACCTGTATCACGAGCGGAATTTGAACAAGATCACCAAAGGTAGCCAAATGAGGTTTAATTTCTTAAACCGCATCAAGGTTTACATATTTAAAACCAAAGGTTGCATTTTTGAACCCTTTGATGATCTAGGACAAGTTATAAGGAAAGGCAAAAAGTTGGATTGATTGGTATTGTAAATGCATGGCAATCAAGTATTTACCTTGCGAATGTGGTGGTGAGTAAAGATAGGTGGTTAATTGAAAATGAGGTTGTATTAGAGAGTTAAATTCACAAAAAACAGCTTTTTAATAGGATGCAAGCTCGGATTTAGATCCTAAAAAAGCAGCTGAAGTTGCTGCTTTATTTATTTTGGAGTGTTCTGTTTGATTATTCGCTTGGCAGTTTAAGCTCGACTTGTTTTAGCGCGCGCTGATACATAAACCATGCACAGGTGCCGGCAAGCACATTACCTGTCATTGCGCCCCAGAATAGGCCTTCAATACCCGCAAGCTGAGAGCCAACCCACAAGCTAGGTAAGAAGAAGGCGAACAGGCGCAGCGCTGAAATCGTCAAGGCGGTATAGGACTTGCCTAATGCGTTAGAGACAGAAACCATCAGCATACAGATTCCTAATGGCCCTAAGCTAATAGGTACGATCAGTAGGTGATAGTTTAAAATCGTCGAGACTTCGCTTTCACTGGTCATTAGGTTTGCTAGTCCGCCAGAGAATAACCAAGTCACTAGTGCGATCACCAACTGAAAACCCAATACAAACATGACCGCAATCTTAACGAGCTTACGTATGTTTTCGAGATTGTTCTCTCCCAACATGCGACCAATCATCGGAGGCATCGACATCGTTAGTGCTAGCACAGCGACAATCGAGAAGAATTCAAAACGTGAACCCAATGCCCAAGCTGCAACGGCAGCTGTGCCATAGCCAGCAAGCAGCTTAGTGGCGAACATGGATGAAACAGGAGGCAGCAGCTGACTGATCATCGCAGGCCCCATGATGTTACCAATGGAGCGAACACTCTTGCTGATGTCGAGGTCGTGCCAGTCGAAGGTCATCCAATGCTTCTTGGTGACCTTTGGTGCAACGATAAATATACCCGCACCGAACGCCAAGATGGTCGCAATGGCGGCTCCATTGATGCCCATGTCGAGCGTAAAGATGAAAATCGGGTCCAATATTAAGTTGATGATACTAGTCGCGATCATCATTGAACCGGGCAGCATGGTATTACCATTGGCACGACACACACTGTAGAAAAAGTAGAGCAGTGCACCTGTCCAAGAGCTGGCTAGCCAATAGATCCAATAAGAATCAATGATCGGTAATACCGTCGGTGGCGCATCCAACAATTGTAAAATTGGCCCTCGCAGCAGATAGATGATGACGGAGAAAAACGCGACACTCACGCTGCCCATCGCAATCACTAATCCACCAAGCTGCTTAGCGTAGCGCGTTTCATTCGCGCCAATGGCTCTCGCGATTACCGCGGTTGTCGCGATACCTAACCCGACCTGAATACCGATGATGATCATCTGTATTGGAAGCGTGAAACCTTGAACAGCGAGCGGCAGTACGCCCAGTTGGCCAATAAAAGCACTGTCGACAAGCTGGAAGCTCATTAGAGAAAGCACCCCAAACAGCATTGGCCATGTCATTGTATAGAGTTGTCGGCCAAGAGAAGGCGAGGGAGTTGCGGTAGTAGAATTCATAACACTCTTATCGGTCTTGAAGTTAGGCTTGTATTGGTGACAAACCTCTCAATGAAGAATTGTGTAAAGGATAACGTAAGGTCAGCGCGATACCAATGTTTGTTATGCTAGGCAGGTTATCTTTGTTGGCTTTCGGTGAACAAAAAAGCCAGTCGCGATGACTGGCTTTGTTATATCTACTTTCGTTGTATCTACTTGTTGGCGCTAAGCGTTACTTATTCGCAACGTTACCCAGTTTCAACCAAGTATCGATAACCGTATCTGGGTTTAGTGAAACAGAGCTGATGCCTTGTTCCATTAACCACTCGGCTAGGTCGTCATGGTCAGATGGGCCTTGGCCACAAATACCGACGTACTTACCCGCTTTCGCCGCGGCATCGATAGCCATTTTCAGCATCGCTTTAACTGCAGGATTACGCTCGTCAAATAAGTGCGCAACGTCACCTGAATCTCGGTCTAGGCCAAGTGTCAGTTGGGTCATGTCGTTTGAACCGATCGAGAAGCCATCGAAGTACTTCAAGAACTCCTCAGCCAAAATCGCATTGGATGGAAGCTCACACATCATGATGACCTTCAGACCTTGGTCACCACGACGTAGGTTAAACTTAGCCAGAATATCGATAACCGATGCCGCTTCGCTCGGGGTACGAACGAATGGGATCATGATTTCAACGTTCTTCAGTCCCATTTCGTTACGAACACGTTTTAGCGCTTGAGTTTCAAGCTCGAAACAGTCTTCAAATACTGAAGAGATGTAACGAGATGCGCCACGGAAGCCCAGCATTGGGTTCTCTTCATGTGGTTCAAACGTTTTACCGCCAACAAGGTTGCTGTATTCGTTCGACTTGAAGTCAGACATACGTACGATCACACGCTTAGGCCAGAATGCAGAAGCGATAGTCGCAATGCCTTCTGTTAGCTTGCTTACGTAGAAATCGATAGGATCTTTGTAGCCACGGATGCGCTGGTTGATTTCTGCTTTGATCTCATCTGTTTGCTCATCGAAGTTCAACAGAGCTTTAGGGTGAATACCGATCATCTTGTTGATGATGAATTCAAGACGAGCAAGGCCAACACCTTCATTCGGGATTTGAGCGAAGTCGAAGGCACGATCTGGGTTACCCACGTTCATCATTACTTTAGTTGGCAGCATTGGTAGCTCATCAACCTCAGAACGTTTGATCTCAAAGTCGAGTTCGCCGTTGTAAACGTAACCTGTTTCGCCTTCTGAACATGACACTGTTACGGTGTCGCCGTCATTCAGACTGTTTGTCGCGGTACCACAACCAACAATTGCAGGGATACCTAGCTCGCGAGCAATGATTGCTGCGTGACAAGTACGGCCACCACGGTTAGTCACAATCGCAGAGGCTTTCTTCATCACAGGTTCCCAGTCCGGGTCTGTCATGTCAGTTACCAGCACGTCGCCTTCTTGAACCAGTGACATTTGGTCTAGAGAGTCAACCAAGCGAACAGGGCCAGAGCCAATACGTTGACCGATAGCACGTCCTTCCACCAAGACATCTGCTTTGGTGTTTAGCTCGTAACGCTCAATGACATTTTGGTCACTTTGAGAACATACTGTCTCAGGACGAGCTTGAACGATGTAAAGCTTGCCGTCGATGCCATCTTTTGCCCACTCAATGTCCATCGGACGTTGGTAGTGCTTCTCGATGATCATCGCTTGCTTTGCTAATTCTTTGATCTCTTCATCGTTCAGTGAGAACTCGTTACGCTCTTGAGTATCTGTGTCGATGATATCAACTTGCTTGCCGATCTCTTGGTTGGTTGAGTAGATCATCTTGATCAACTTAGAACCAAACGTCTTTTTAACCACTGGGTAGTGACCCGCTTCTAGCATTGGCTTGTGAACGTAGAACTCATCTGGGTTCACCGCGCCTTGCACGACCATTTCACCTAAGCCCCAAGAAGAGGTGATGAATACCACTTGGTCGAAGCCTGATTCAGTATCAAGCGTGAACATCACACCTGAAGAGGCTTTGTCTGAGCGAACCATACGCTGGATGCCCGCAGACAATGAAATGCCGCGGTGATCAAAGCCTTGGTGTACTCGGTAAGAGATAGCGCGATCGTTAAACAGAGAAGCGAACACGTGTTTAGTCGCTTCGATAACCGCATCGATACCTTTCACGTTAAGGAAGGTTTCTTGTTGGCCTGCAAAAGAAGCATCTGGAAGGTCTTCAGCTGTTGCCGATGAGCGAACCGCAACAGACAATTCTTCGTTGCCTTCAATCAGTTCGCGGTAGTTATCACGGATATCTTGCTCTAGTGATTCTGGGAAGGGTGCGTCTAGAACCCATTGTCGAATCGTTGCACCTGTCTTACGCAGTGCGTCAACATCTTCAACATCAAGTTCATCAAGGAGTTGGTGTATGCGCTCATCAAGACCTTTGTAGTCAAGAAAGTTGTTAAACGCATAAGAGGTGGTAGCAAAACCATTAGGTACTGATACGCCAGCGTTGGCTAGGTTAGAAACCATCTCACCAAGTGAAGCATTCTTACCGCCGACTTTGTCGACATCTTCCATGGAAAGGCCATTGAACCATAGGGTGTTATTTTGCATTTATTTCTCCAGAAACATAGCAAGCATTGTAGGGATTTAAAGGCAAACGATTACGTATCAGTTTAAAAAAATGTAAATTATTTTCTAAAGCTGTGGGGGACGTAATAGTCAGCAGGGTTTCGTTATATATATTATGGTTCCCATCCTACTCAAAATAATTTTAAACATTAAATAAAAAATGCAAATTGATATCCAAAGTCGTGATGTATTCTATGTTTCTGATGGAACGGCCATAACATGTGAGACTTTAGGGCATGTTGTTCTAGGTCAATTCCCATTCGAAGCTAATGAAAAAACCTTCCCGTTTGTCGAAAGTGAAGACAAACTTTCTGATTTATTGAAAGAGATCGAGATTTCATATCGAGCAACAGGCCATGAACCTTTGGTCTTTTTCTCGATTGTGATACCGGAGATAAAACTGAAGCTGTTAGATGCGCCTGCGCATTGTTATGACGTGTTAGAGAGTATCGTGCAGAAAGTGCAAGATGATACGAAAATGGCGCCTAAGCCGAAGCTGCAGCGTTCTCGTAGCGTCAATAAAGACTCGGACAAATACTTCGACCGTATTGCTGCTATCGAATACACGTTAGCGCACGACGACGGCATTACTTTAAAAGGCTTGGAAGAGGCAGACATTATCTTGTTGGGAGTCTCTCGTAGCGGTAAAACGCCAACGAGCTTGTACATGGCAATGCAGTTTGGTTTACGCGTCGCAAACTATCCGTTTATCCATGATGATATTGCTCGCTTAAGGTTGCTACCGGAATTTGAGATATATCGTCATAAGCTGTTTGGTTTGACGATTGATGCGGAAAGGCTGACCGAGATCCGTGAAAATCGATTGGCAGGTAGCGAGTACGCAAGTGACTCTCAATGTTTGTATGAGCTGCAAACGGTAGAAGGTTTGTTCAGACGTGAAGCCATTCCATACATCAACACCTCGTCACTGTCTGTTGAAGAGATTTCGACACGAATCTTGGAACGTACAGGTTTGCGACGCCGACTTCTTTGATCTTTCGTTTGTGATCTAGCGATCTTGCTGCTTTATTCGAGGTGGCAATTTCATCAGCGTCCCTGAAAATAACAACCTATTTCTGATAAAGCCGTAAACGTGAAACCCAAGTTAAGTGTATTTTAATAAAAAGCCCCGGCCATAAGGCTGGGGCTAATCATCAAATATTACTGTTCAACCGACTTAACCAAAAAATGATCTATAGTTAAGTTCTCACCTGGTTCAATCAATTTAAACTCTACTTTCACTAAATCGCCTTTTGCTTTAAATGCGTTTAGAGTAAGTTTCAAAGCCTGATCAGTTGCGTCTACATTGTGAGCAACTTGTCGGCCATCAATAAATACATCAAAAGGCTTTTGCCCTTTTTCTATTACTGTTTCAATCGTGTAGCTATCGCTCTCTGTCGCATAGAACGCGCTTTGAATACTTCCATCATTTAGCCATTTTGTTTCATTGAAATCAACGTTGCTAGCGCGCCAGTAAGAATAAAATGCATGCAAGTTATCAATATCGTTTTGTGTTTCCGGCGTCCATTTGATAGCGTCAAAATCAATTGGCTCGGCATAGCTAAAGCCATGATCTTTCATCGTCTTGTGAATGAATGGTAAACGCGCGATCACATCATCAAATGTATCAGTCCATCCGCCGATTTCACTGGTGCTATACTGCAAACCAATCTCACCGATTAAGTAAAGTTCACCGTCTTTTTCAATGGTGATGCCTGAACCTGAATCACCATGAATAGTAAGCCAGTTTAAGTCCGTCTTTTCTAATGTACGGAAATCATATGAATATTCAGCAAGCCAGCGATCTTCATATTCACTGTGCATTACCTGTTTAGTTCCGCCGTTTCTGTGGTTGTAATTGCCGTAACCAATTTGATTAACCTGGTAAACTTTCGAGTAATCAAACATCCCCTCTTTAGGTAGTTTTGCTGGCTCGATTTCTGTGATCGGCGTATCTAGTCGAACAAGGGCGAAATCACCAAAACCGCGATCATTTTTATACGGGAAATTGTATTCTCCAAATTGACCCACCGGATTCGTGCTCGCAACCTTGTGCGTTATCTGCTGATAAACGCCGTTTTCGTCTTTTTCGTATGAATAACAGGTCACAGTGTTTTGATACCCGTCAGATTTCGAGCCGCTTACATGGCTTGCAGTGATGACCCAAAACGGATCAATTAGCGTTGCTGAACCTACATTCATCTTGCAAGCAAAATCAAACTTTGTTTGCAATGCAAATTCTTTGTGTTGTTGAACTGATCGATCAAATCGGGTCAAACCAGCGTTTGTAGAAAATGAGGCTAAAACCGCCGTTGCAATTAATAGCTTTTTCATTATTTCACCTCACTTAAATTGATTGCTTCTAGCGCATGGTAAGGGTCGTTATCTTTCCAGCTGAATTGATCGTTCTTTGCTTTATATGTGATTGTTAGCTCATCTGTTGTCGTATTAGTTGAAAACTCGACACTGTTCTTTGTAGTTGATATGTGCGATGGGTAGTAGTTTGTAATGGTTACACAGTCATTTTTCAAACATGCTGTGAACTCTGACATAGCAAGCCAGTTATGTGTATACAGATCTAGCTTGAATTCTCCAGCCTTGCCGGGCTTTACGGTAAACTCAAAGCCACCTCCATGCTTGACGAGAATGGCATGATTTGATTCGCCCAGAAAATCTCTAGAGCTGCCACTGTTCCATAAGTATTCATTGCCGTGAGCTGGTTTTTGAGCTTGGAATTCAAACTCACCAAATGTTTTTACATCGCTAATAAGGTTTGTTTTTGGCTTTGATTGTGAACGGTTTTCACCGTACCAAAAAGCCCAATCTATGCCGTTTAAATCAACGGTATCAACATATCTAAATTCACTATCATTCTCTGTTTTGTATCCGTGAAATTTTGATGTGACTAAAAGCGTTTCGCTTTGTTCTGTAGAAATATTGGAAAGTGTTTCTGTTTCTGATGCAATTGATCCGGCGGAAATCAAAGCAAGTGATAAAAGTTTAAGCCTCATTGTCAGTTCCTTTTATATAAAGTTACTGAACTATATGTGGTAATTATGAGGTAAATGTAAGCGGTTTGTAAGTGTCTATTTTTATTGAATAAAGATCAAAAATAGCGCCATGATGTCGTGATGGGAATTTGACGATCTATATATCTAAGACAATTTTGATTCATCCCATTCAAACCGTTTCTCGGCTTCTTGAGTTCTGATTCATGCTACTTTCCAATTTTCTGATTGGGCATTGTCCGCTTTATCTAGGACGGGTCAGAAATCAATTTGAAACATAAATAAAAACCGAAGCACTAGGCTTCGGTTTTTAGTCTATTTAAGCAGCCCGACACCAAGCTCCTTGCTTTTGCGTTCCATCCAGTGATCAAGTTCCGGTGGCCATTCAATACTTGGCTCTACGTAGAAACCGCGAAGCATTGAGAAATAAAGAGCTTGATCAATCAAAGGTAGCGATGATTCACCATTCTCTAGCTCCAATAGAAGCTCTGCATCTTTCAGCAATGGGTTAATCAGTTGAACGTATTGTGGGGTCTTTTCTAAGAGCTCTTCAAAATTAAAGCCTTCGGTCTCTTTACTAACACGCCAAGCTTCTTTTGCTCCAGCCGAACGATATTCAGCCAAGTCGAGGTTCCACCAACGTGGGCGTCCGATCTGTTGAGTAAGAGGGAAAGCACGGCTTTGGAAAAGAGTAGCCTGCTCTGAAGGTTCACGTTGCTCATCATTTGATTTCAAATCCATGAAATAAGCAATGATGTCTAGGCTTTCGGCCATAATAGAACCATCGTCTATCTGTAAGACGGGCACCATTTTTTTACCGATCAGATCGATAAGGGTTTGGGCATCATCATAATCCACAGAAACAAGTTCGATGTTCAAGCCGAGAGATTGAGCAATGTAGGCAACTCTTGCACAGAAAGGGCAGTGGTCGTAAATGTAAAGCTTCATAGCTTCCCTCATTCATGGTCATTACAAGTATAAGATAATGCTAATATACCAGAAACTCTTACGAATACTAAGCACAATAAATGCCAAGTTCCAGTAAACGCTTAGCACTAATAAACAGCATGCACTAACAGACAATAAGTATTTAGTGTAGATACTCTTTACTGAATTCTATTGTCCGTTGGATTGGACGTTATTGTAATGAGTAAATTAGAGGGGAAACTGGTGGGCAAATTACAGGCACAAAAAAGGCTCTGGCTGCTCACTCTAATGCAGAAGAATGAAGTCAGCCAAAGCCTCAATTTTGTTACCTTTAGCAGAGTGACTACTAAAAGAGCGGAGCGGTTAAACTATGCTTTTTTAAGGTCTTTTGCAGGGTAAGTAAGCGTCATTATTGCGCCTTCTACTGTTGTAACATGAACGTAGCCACCACCAGCACTTAGGCCAATTACTACCATTTCACCTAGCTCAACACCTTTTGTTGCAACAACGCGATCATCAACTGAAAACACTTTACACACCTTCAATAAAATAAATAAATACGACAGATATCGAACGCGGATTTAAACAGATGGTATCCCAATCAACTAATCCGGTTATTTGTCGTAAAGATTAAATTTAGTTATGCATAAATCGGCATTTCTTAAAAATCAGTTGGTTAACATGCTTGGGGTGTTATTTGTCGGCGGGATAAATGACACCAACTTGCTGACGCATATCTGTAATTAACTTGGCAACGGTTAAAGCACGCAGTTGGGCTTGAGCTTGGGTGCTTTTGTCACCAGCAATGCAGTTTGCAAAGGCTTGGGCCTCGTAACTCATGGAGTTTTCGCTCTGTGCTTGAGTTAGGTTTTCTACCGTGCCATCACGATAGCGAATCTTAACGTCGGTGCATTCTGCAATGTGATCGATGATGATCGATCCCTGTTCGCCTTGGATCTCGCTTGGTACGTAAGAGTCGCTGACTTTAGAGTGAGCAAGGGTTACATCAAATTCTGGATACTGGAAGATCGCACAGCCATGCGCATCCACACCTGAGTCAAGTAGCTTTGCCGAAGCCAGCGCATTCTCAGGTTCACCAAACAGAGCAGAAGTCGCGGCTACGCAGTAGAAGCCAATATCGACTAATGAACCGTTAGAGAAAGCTGGGTTGAAGGTGTTTGGGTTCTCGCCGTTTAGGTATTTCTGGTAACGCGATGAATACTGACAGTAGTTGATGTGCGCTTTATGCACTTTGCCTATCTTTTTTAAGCCGAGTTGAACTTGCTCAAAGTTCGGTAGATACTGAGATTTATACGCCTCAAACAGCACCACACCGTTCTTCTGAGCGACCTCAAACATGTGTGTTGCTTCTTCAATATTCGATGCGACAGGCTTCTCACAGATGACATGCTTGCCGTGTTCCATCATCAAGATAGATTGCTCGCAGTGCAGTGAGTTTGGTGAAGCGATGTACACGGCTTCAACTGTGTTGTCATTTGCCAATGCGTCGAGTGAGTCATACGTCGTTTCAACGTTAAATTCTTGGGCGAACTGTGCCGCGCTGGCCAGATTTCGTGAACAAACAGCAGCCAACTGCATTGATTGTGACTCATGAGCAGCTTGAACAAATTTCTTTGTAATCCAATTGGTTCCAATTACAGCGAACTTAATCATAAGGTATCCAATAGTTAGTATATTAATTCTATGAAGATAGTAGCACTCAATGGCTAGCATTGTTTCTGAGATTTGCGGAACAATTCTCCAAGATCTTTAGCCTGATATTAATATTAACTCGTCTATACCTGAGCTTTCTAGAGCATCATAATAGAGTCTTTTGTTGTGCTGGTTCGGAGGTGGGAGGTGCAGGTTTAGTATCAGTGACCGATTGTATTCTCTCAATTGGTGGTTTATTGGAAGTGTTTAATATAAAAGACTCAATACCCAAAGAATGAAGATCTATTGATTATATCCTCTCGTCAATTCTTAAGAAATATTATACAAGCTGAATTGGTGTGCAATTGTATTTATATGCAATCGCGCAATTAACCTATGGTGTTTTAATATCACTTTGTTTAGTAATTGATAACATTTTAAGACAATAAATGTTATCGATTGGGAGTAATTTACGTTACAGAGTCACGAAGTTGAACATAATTGGAATAATGAACAATATTTGTTTTAGATTGGTTCTAATTATGAGAAATAGGGGGGTTACTTTTGTTGATATTTATATTAATTTCTTATGGGTTAAATTATTAGTAGGTGTTTTTTTACTGTGAAATCTCTTATTATTGCGCTAGAACGTAAATCTGAACGATTTTTATCCAGCCAAAAGCAACTTTTAAATATTAAGTCTCTAGATATTGAAAAGTTGAGTGCTGTTGATGCTATGTCCTCTAAACCTCATCCTTTGATGGATTTCTATGATGAAACCGCCTTTTATGCACTAAATGGAAGGATCGCTGTTCCTGGTGAGATCGGGTGTTATGGTAGTCACTATTTAGCGTGGGAAAGATGCATTCAGTTAAATCAACCAGTTATTGTCTTCGAAGACGATGTTGTTGTTGATGTCGATGTATTTGAAAAAACGGTTCAATTTGCCAGTAAGCATATTGAAGAGTGTGGTTTTATGAGATTGGAAAATTATTCGACTAAGAGAGAGTATAATTATGTCGTTGAAAATCTCGATGACGAACAAAGTCTAGTGCGACATATTAAAACACCATTATGCACCACTGCCTATATGATCACACCGCATGTGGCGAAAATTTTTATAGAAAAAAGTGAACGATTCCTCTACCCAGTAGATGTATTTATTAGAAATGTATGGCTTCATAAGCAACCAACTTACGGAATATCTCCTGCAGGATTAACCGGGGGAGAAGGTGGCTCAGTCATTGGGAATCGGTCTTCTAGAACAAAAAAATCACTCCGTATTAAAACTCTAAAATTCTTAAGTAAGTTTAGAGATGTCGCTATGAATGGTTTGTTCAATTTGACCTATACCGTAATAATCAAAAAAAGCAGACCCAAAATGTTTAACGGTTTTTAATCGTTTCTTATCTGATTGATTTTACGTCATTCGTTTAGAACGAACCGAGATTTAGATATAAGAACAGCTCCCAATTGGGAGCTGTTCTTCGTTATCGTGTCATGTAATTAGTGGTATCAAGCTCTAGCTCGAAAGTTTTGTTAAAAGAGTAGGACGGTGCACAGCTAAGCTATTTTTGCTAAGGTGTTATTGAATTTAAAAAGGTAGTGATATGCAAATCCGGAACGCTAAGGTAACTGATATTAGCTCGATCTTAGAGCTCTCTATGCAAATAAATCGTCAACATCATCTT
Source organism: Vibrio sp. 1F253 (assembly GCF_041439295.1). Taxonomy (NCBI): domain Bacteria; kingdom Pseudomonadati; phylum Pseudomonadota; class Gammaproteobacteria; order Vibrionales; family Vibrionaceae; genus Vibrio; species Vibrio sp. 1F253. Next base: position 15,876 of record NZ_JBGONU010000039.1, read on the forward strand.
GGTGCCCCTATAGTATTTGCTCCCGCTTCTCATGGCTTGGTTGATAGTGAAGAATATTGGTTGGGATTGATGCTTGATCCGGTTGGCACTTTCTTAGTTGCGGTTGATGCTCAACAGGTTGTTGGTTTCTTGGTGGGGAAGGTAACGCAGAATAAAGGGGTAAGCTTCATTCAGTCTCACAAAATAGCGCGAGTGAATACGATTGTGGTAAACGATCAGGTTCAGAGCCAAGGCGTCGGCAAAGCGTTGATGAAGTCGTTTAATCAGTGGGCGCAAGCGAGCGGTGCTATTGAGCTTAGGTTAGAAGTGATGGAGTTTAATCAGCAAGCTAAGGGTTTCTATGAGTCGTTAGGCATGGAAACTCAATCACGAACCATGTCCATGCGCTTTGAGGAGAACTAAAGGTGCGTCTATTTTTGCCTTTATTACTGTGTTTACTGTTTGTAGCTTCGAGTGTGCAAGCTGAAAAGGTTGTGGTTGAAAAGATAATTTCTGACGCGACGGCAATCGAAACCATTGTATTCGAGTCGAAACCGGCTCACTCTCAGCGTGTCTCAACGTCTTCCTCTAACTCAACCTCTTCAGTGATCTCAAATTCCAAACATGTGATTATTGTGGATGATGTTCTTAGCAGTAACTCTGGCGAACAAGTTGCCCAGCTGTCTCAAGGTTCATCTAAACGTCCCCCTCAAAGCTCTTCTCAACAGTCTTACACTCTAACCGGTCCCTCTTCTGAGGCAGACTCTCTGTCGCAAGTGGTCACCTTAGTCAAAGTTGATAAATCGAAACGTAGAATGTACCTACTTAAGGGTGACGAGGTTATTCAAGAGTTTCGTATTGCGTTAGGGAAACAACCGAAAGGGCATAAACGTTTTGAAGGAGACAACCGAACACCTGAAGGGGAATACCAGCTCGATTATGTGATGGAAGAATCGGATTTTCACCGCTCGGTGCATATCAGCTACCCGCAACCTTCGGATATGCAGTGGGCTGAAGAAAATGATGTCGACCCTGGAGGGAACATCAAGATCCACGGAATTAAAAATGGTGAGCGCCGTTCACCGAGCTTTATTCAAAGCTTTGATTGGACGGATGGCTGTATCGCATTAACCAATCAAGATATGGATGAGTTTCTCCAACTTGTAAAAATGGGTACCCCTATCCATATCGAATGGTAGTCATTGGTACCCCATTTTCTTAGTCACTTTCGGAATCTATTCGCGCAGGCAATTAGCGCAGTCAATTCGTGAAACCAACTTCCGAAATTAACCGCTAAAGTCAGTTACAGTATGACTCGACCTGCACTGAATATCGCAATTACGATCAGCAACGCAATGGTGACTGGCTTAAATTTCGCTCCACCAAATCTCTCGAATAGTTTAGAACCCACATAACCGCCAAACATGCTGCTTGGTAACAGTGCAAAAGTAAGCCAGACCACCTCGCGGTCGACTAATCCTGCGATAGATGCCGATACAAACGCACTGGAATCTGCCAACACAAAGAACGCAATCAGGCCAGCTCTGGCTATATGCGGAGCAACTGGGCTTGCCAACGCGTGTGTACCAATCGGAGGCCCTGACATTGAAGCTGCGCCGTTCATTACCCCAGCAAGGCTACCTAGAATATAGGGAGCAAATCTAGGCTCTCTTTTGTACTGGAACCCTTTGTAGATCATAAGTGCAGATGCAAAAATGAAGGCGCTGATGATCAAGATGATCGTGTCTTGGCTAACGGATTTTAGCAGAAGTAGGCCGACCGGAGTGAAGGCCAAACAAGGGACAAATACCTTTGAAACCCAGCGCCAATTCACATGATGTTTAACCTTCGGCAGCAATTGGATATTGCCTAACAGGTCGATCAGCATGAAAACAGGAACCAGTTCGATAACAGGCACGAATAACGCACTCAATGGCAATGCCACTAAGGTGAAACCAAAACCTGAGAAGCCACGAACAATAGCGGCGAAAATGAAGATTGCACCCAAAATTGGGAAGGTTGGACTAAAAATGAGATCCATAAATTAAGTAACCAATGAAGCTGTCTAATAAGGCGAGCTAGTGAAACCAAGTGAGTAGCAGAATGTACTCCTACTCACTTGTGTTTGCTACTTAATTTTATGGTTTCCCGAGAGTTAATTTTAAGGCATCTCGGGAGTTTATTTTAAAGTTTATCGAGGCTATTTTTGCGGTATTTACGAGGTCAATTTATAGGGTTGAATTGATTCGGAAAATCAGTAAATACAGCATCTACTTTTGAGAGAAATTTGAAGCGAGACGGATCATTGACGGTGTAGCACCATGCTTGAATGTTCGCTTCGTTGAGTGTGTCAAGATCGCTCTGATCAACGTGTTCATAGTTCATGTGACAGCTGAACGCTTTGACCTCATTGATGAGCATAAGATCATCTTGAGTCAGTTGCTCTGTGATTACTCCCACTCGATATCTCGGTAAATGACGAGCCATTTCAGCAACCACCTTATGGCTGAAGCTCGAAAGTAAGACCTTATCAGTGTCTAGATTTGAGCGAATCAACTCGTCGTGCAGCAAATCAACCACATAAGGGGCTTGATGTCGGCTGTCGACTTTGATTTCGAGGTTGACGCTAAGATCATGCTGCTCAACGAGAGTGAGTAACTCTTCCAGCGTCAATATTCTTTCACCAGCGAACTTCTCAGACTTCCAACTGCCAAAATCGAGCTGACGCAGTTCTGCAAGGGTGTGTTCGTCGACACGACCCTTGCCATCACTGCAGCGCTCAAGGGTGTGGTCGTGACAAACCACAAGTTGATCATCCTGAGTTGGTTGAATATCTACTTCAATCCATTTCAAGCCGAGTTTAGCGGCTTGTTCAATGCTTGATTTGGTATTTTCTGGGTGAGTACCTGCTACACCCCGATGACCTACGATGATAGACGACATAATTAATCCTTCTTAAAGACGCACCGTAAAAACGCATTAAATATCAGTGTACTCGATTAAGCGAGAGCCGTCGTTATGCTTGTCGCTTCTTCGCGTGACTCTTGTGAAGTAAAGTTATTCGGCTGAATACGCTTCCCACGACTGTCAAAAATATGCAGGTTGGATTTATCAACACTCAATCCGAGCGGCAGTACTTGGCATAGTGTCGTTTCTGGCGTGACGGCGATAAAGGGTTGGTCGTTCACAAGACCATGAACCAATTGATTCGGCCCCAATGGCTCAACCACACTGATACGCAGTTCGAGAGGCAAGGTGTTCATCATCAATTCTGAACCAATTTCAGAGTGCTCTGGACGAATACCAAGTGTGATGGCTGTATTTTTTACGTGGGCGTACTCGGGTAAGTACATTTGCTGATCACCAATCTCAAGGTATCCGTCATCGAGTGTTGCTGGTAAAAAATTCATTGCAGGGCTGCCAATGAAGCTCGCTACAAAAGTACTGGCTGGCTGGTGGTAGACCTCTCGTGGCGTCCCGACTTGCTCTATCTGGCCTTTGTTGAGCACCACGATTCTATCAGCCAGTGTCATGGCTTCGACTTGGTCATGAGTCACGTAAACACTGGTCACGCCAAGTTCGCGTTGCAGTTTTTTGATCTCTAATCTCATGTGAGCACGCAGTGAGGCATCTAGGTTAGACAAAGGTTCGTCAAACAGAAAAAGTTGTGGATCGCGAACGATCGCTCGTCCCATAGCAACACGTTGACGTTGACCACCCGAAAGCTTGGCTGGCTTGCGGTCTAGATATTCTTCGATTTTCAGCGTTTTGGCGACTTTCTCAATTTTCTCTTCAATAAGGTGCTGACTAACACCTCGGTTCTTTAAGCCATAAGCTAGGTTTTTGTAAACCGACATATGCGGGTAGAGCGCATAATTCTGGAAGACCATCGCGATATCACGCTGAGCTGGCTTTTCGTTATCAACACGGCGACCACTTAAATGAATCTCGCCACCAGAAATGCTTTCCAACCCCGCAATGGAACGTAGGATAGAAGACTTGCCACAACCAGAAGGGCCCACCAAAACAAGGAACTCACCCTCATCGATATCAAGCGAGACTCCTTTGACGGCTTGATGGCCGTTTTCATACGTCTTTACCAAGTTTTTGATACCCAGCATGATGGGAGCTTTGCGCGTACGATCGTGAGTGGCTTGGTTGTGCGCTAACGTTTGTTTTAGCTTTGGCATCGGGGTGTCCTCTGTATTTTTGTGGATAGCTTGGTGAGAAGGCTGGTGAGACGTCTTGTACTCATCGAGTGATTGAATGCGGTTATTGTTCATTTGAGTTGTGTCGTTATTATTTTTCACTTTCTACTAGCCCTTTTACAAACCAACGCTGAAATACAACCACCACTAATACGGGTGGCAACATGGCTAAAATCACCATGGCGAAAGCATAGTCATAGCGCGGTAAACTGGTTTCATTGATATTATTGAGTACTTGTTTGATGCCCATCACGATGGTGTTGTAGCCTTCATCGGTAGTCATCATGATCGGCCATAAGTATTGGTTCCAACCCACCACAAACATGATGATGAAAATAGCGGCGATCATGGTTTTAGAAAGAGGCAGCAAGATATCGACAAAGAATCGAAATGGGCCTGCATTATCTAGTTGAGCTGCTTCTAATAATTCATCGGGGATGGTTTTGAAGAATTGCCTGAAAAAGAAGGTCGCGGTGGCTGATGCGATCAAAGGCAGAATCAACCCTGTATAGCTATTAAGAAGACCAAGCCCAGCGACAACTTCATAGGAAGGGATAATACGAACCTCTAATGGCAGTAGCAGCGTCACGAAGATCAGCCAAAACCACGCCGTGGCGTAAGGGAGTCTAAAGTAGACCAAAGCAAACGCGGCCATCATCGAAATGATGATCTTACCGATCGCAAAACCTAGCCCCATGATCATCGAGTTGGTGATCATTTTACTGGCGGTGACTTCGCCACTAAAGCCCATGCTTTTGTTCCAAGCTTCGCTATAAATGGCCGTAAAGTTATCGCCCGGTAGCCATTGCAGACCTTCGCTGACAATGGTGTTTGGGTTATGCGTAGAACTAGCGAAGATTAGCCAGATAGGGACCAACATAAACAGCATCCCTGCAATTAAAATTAGGTGGTCTGAGACCTTATTACTTTTCATAAATAACTCCTGTCGCGTTAAATCCTAGCGGGGAGGGGCTAGTAATGGACGCGCTTTTCTACAACGCGAAACTGGATAAATGTGAGAGTGAGTACCAGTAGTAACAGCACAACAGACTGGGCGGAACTGCCGCCTAAATCTGCGCCAACAAAACCATCTCGATACACCTTGTACACTAATGAAGTTGTGCCGCCACCTGGGCCGCCATTGGTCATGGTGTCTATCACGCCAAAGGTTTCAAAGAATGAGTAGGTGAGGTTGATGACCAGTAGAAAGAAGCCAGTCGGGGCGAGCAGTGGGAAGGTAATGGTCCAGAAACGTTTTGAGTCGCTGACACAATCCAGCATCGCCGCTTCTTTTACGGCGTAAGAGATCGATTGGAGTCCCGCTAGGAAGTAGATGAAATTCACCGAAACCTGTTTCCACACGGAAACCAAAATCAGAGCAAACGTGGCATCCACGGGATCGGTTTGGAAGCTAAAATCCCAACCCACAACAGCAAAGATTTCTGTGAACACGCCAATGTGCGGGTTAAACAAGAAAGCACCGATAACACCTGCAATCGCAGGGGCAACCGCATAAACCCAAGTGAGAGTGACCTTGTAAGCGCCTTGTCCGTGAATGATGTTGTCGGCTTTCACGGCAAGCAGCAGAGCCAAGGCAAGTGATAAGAAAGAGACCACAATTGCGAACATCAAAGTAAAGCCAATCGAGTTAAGGTACTCGCTCGATTCGAATAGCATTTGGTAATTATCAAACCAGACGAATATAGATGAGGTGCCCCAAGGGTCTTCCAGCATAAATGAAAGGTAAACCGCCTTTGCTGCTGGGTAGATAAAGAAAACCGCAATGATGAGTATCTGAGGTGCCAAAAATAGGTAAGGCAGCGGAGAGTGAAAGAATTGTTGACGTCGTTCCACAGGGTAATCCCTAAAAATAATTACAGTGGCCACTATGAGCGGCTGTTACCACTAGCGCTGTATCAGGCATACATCCCGTTGAGTTATCGTTGTTGGAGCAAGAAATGGCGCTAGGGAAGAGTCTCCTCACGCCTTGCCATAGCGTTTTTTTAGCGACGCAGTGACAAGTAGTGAGGAGTGATGAACGGCTCTGATTCGCTAAGCCTTAAGCTTGTGAACAGTTTCGTTTCATTAATCGATCTAGTTCATCGTTCGAGCGAAGCGCTTTAGTAGTTTGCTGCTCTCATCTTCGACCTTGTCTAGGCTGCTCTCGACGCTAGAGCGATCAGCGAAGATGTTATCGAACTCACGGTGCATCACTTCACGGATTTGCGGGTAATAACCTAGGCGGTAGCCTTTAGTCCACTCGCCCGATTTGAGGCTTAGTTGCTTAACGCCCACTTCTGCGTCTGGCTGCTCTGTGTAGTAGCCGGACTTTTTCGCTAGTTCATAGGCAGCAGTTGTTACAGGTACATAGCCTGTTGTTTTGTGCCAGTACACTTGAGTTTCAGGCTTAGTCAGGTAGTCAAAGAATGCTGCCACACCTTTGTCTTGTTGTTGGTCATGGCCATTGAGTGCAAACAGAGCGGCACCACCAATGAAGGTTAAACCAGCATCTGGGTTAACTGATTTCCAGTATGGAAGGTAAGTTGTGCCTAACTCGAAAGGTACACGGTTACGTAAACCACCGAATGAACCTGAAGAGCCCATCCACATTGCTACTTCTTGGCGCTCGAAAGGTGTTTGGTTCGCGTCCCAGTCGCTGCCGTAATACTTGTAGTAACCTAGATCTGACCACTCTTTCATCTTGCTAACATGCATCATCATGTCTTTGGTATTGAACATGATCTTAGTGGATAAGCTGTCGTAACCATTGTTTTGGTCTGCGACCGGTAGATTGTGGCGAGACTTAAAGTTTTCAAACATGATCCACGGCGTCAGAGATTGAGAAAACGCGATGTGTCCTTCGGCCTTCAGTTTCTTAGCAACCACTTCGAGTTCTTCATAAGTCTTAGGCGCGTCGGCTCCCACTTCTGCGAGAAGGTCTTTGTTGTAGTAAAGAACCGGCGTCGAACTGTTGAAAGGCATACCAACCATCTTGCCTTGGTTGTCGGCATAGAAGTTACGAACGCCAGCTAGGTAGTCGTTTGAATTAAAGTTGTAGCCCGATTCAACCAGAATATCCTGTACCGGTTTCGCGACACCTTTAGCGTTCATGATGGTTGCAGCACCGGCATCGAAGACTTGTAGAATGTTAGGAGCTTCGCCTGCTCGATATGCTGCGATACCCGCTGTTAAGGTCTCTGTGTATGATCCTTTATAGATTGGCGTGATCTTGTAATCATCTTGTGACGCATTAAAGTCAGTCGCAATCTTATTGACGGTTTCTCCAAGTTGGCCGCCCATTGCGTGCCACCAAGTAACTTGAGTCGTTGCGAACGCCGGCATTGCTGCCGTCGCAGAAAGAACGCCTGCCAAAATTAGCTTATTCATCTTCTTTTCCTTTTGGATGAAATCGATATAGAGGTATTGAATTTGAGTATTAACGAGACGGTAGGGGTATCGTTTGAAGCTATCTTGAACAGGGTATATTTCACTTACGTGGCTAAACCGTTTCACTGATGTGAAAGATTCATTTCGATTTTATTTAAGAGAAAAGTTATTGATGGTTTTGATGTTTGATGTATTTGGCTTTTAAGACGTTTTTCTGACCCAAAAAAAAAACCTCTCGATGGAGAGGCCAAGAATAAGGTTCGATGTGGATACAGTTTTAGTGCGCGATGTCTAATTGGTTGTCTTTCACGCCGTTAAGGCGAAACCAACCCGCGATACTGAATCGCTCTGTGTTTGTCGGCAGTACCTCGTGTGGGAACTGTTCAGACAAGAACACAAATAAGCGGCCTGACTTTGGTGGTATGGTCGCAATGTGGTTGTCTTTTAGATCGTAAACCACGAGCTCCCCTGCGTCTTCCTCAGACCATTCGTCATTCATGTAGAACACGGTGGTTAGGCGGCGGTTTTCATTGCCTTTAAAGCAGTCTAAGTGCTTCTGGTAGAAGTCGCCTTTCTCATATTTAGCAAAGTGCGCTTCGTACTCGAACAGACCCAAAAAGAACGCTCTGTTTGCTTCTAAACGAATTTGCTCCATTTTGTCTAGGAACAGAGATGCGGGTTCGCCCATATCACGGCGTACCCACTGAATTTTGTCACTACGAATCGTTGCTTCTCGTGCTACATCATCGTTACGGCCGATCCTAGCCTTTTTCCAGTTCTCTGGAATGCAATCCCTCAATGCCACTACTTCTTCGTGAGTTAAGAAGTCATCCCAAACAAAGTAACCTTGGGTAGAAAGAGCATCGATAAGTTGGTTCATGTATAGCACTCAGACAATAAATTAGAGGCGCATATATAGTCCGAATAACTCAGGTCACCAAATCACATGTTTTATCGTCACGACAAATGATGCTCAGTGCTTAAAGCGCAAGGCTTGTTGAGCAAGGTTTTCGGTAATGTGAGCATTCGATAATGCTGAAAAATATCGGATGAAATTGATGATCATCTTTGGAATGTGCCCTCATTATTCTGAGTTAAATTGGACTTGAGTAACATTGGATGTGAGTAACGTTGGATTTGAGTTATCTAGTGGATTCCAATGGAAATCTTGATTCGAGTTCTCTATCCGGTTTTAGATTGTTGCTTTTAACAAAATGGTCACAATTGATGGTGGGTTTGCTATTGTATAGGTCTGACCAGTTATTTTGTCGCAAGGAGTAGATTTGCAACTTCATACCATCAAAGGCTATATCCAAGACATGTATCTCGTAGAGTACCCTGACAGGTTACTCTTGCTTGATGGTGCGTGTCGAGCCGACATCCCGCATTTGAAGGCTTTCATCGAAACAGGGCTTATGCGTGATTTTGCTGATCTACATACGGTTGTGGTTACGCACATGCATCCAGACCACGCAGGGGCAGCGCACAAGCTCAGAAAGCTCACGAATTGTAATTTGGTGGCAGCAGATCGAGACAAAGACTGGTACCACGGCATCGATGGTATATTGATGCATTTGACCGATCTGGCATTGGCACGTTGGATGGCGAACCGATTGGGTAAGCCTAAAGCAAATCTGTGGTATTCAAGAAAGTTGAAGCCGGACTACAAGCTGTCGGATGGAGACAGCATTCCGGGTTTTGATGACTGGTTGGTTCTGGAAACGCCAGGCCATACCGACAGAGATCTTTCCGTCTATTGCCCATCTCACAGTGTCGCCTATGTGGCGGATTTAATGGTCGAGGTCAAAAAGAAGCTGATTCCGCCTTTCCCAATTTTTCATCCCAATAAGTATCGAGAGTCGGTATCCCGTATTTATAACATGCAGCTCGACACCTTGCTGGTGGCGCATGGGGGACAAGTGAATTTGAGTGAGCAAGCGTTTGAACATTTGTTGATGAGTGCGCCAAGAAGGCCAGTAACACATTGGCGAGTGACTAAGATTAAACTCAGAGGTTTGCTAAAATCTGTTTGGCGATTTGGGTTTAAAGATAAAAAGAATCGCCATAAATAATAAAGGCCAGTCTCAAAGACTGGCCTTTATTAGTACGCGTTGTTGACTCACTATTTGAGCTGTGGAGCAGTTCAATTAGTGAGAAATTAGAAATTCACCCGCTGGGTCAACAATCACTTTGTCACTCATGCCTTGACGACCAAGCAGCATCATATAAGTCATATCCTGACGGTTGCTTAGTGTGATATCGATAGGCCATTCCTGACCACCAATTTTTAGCATGGTTTCAATCACACAACGGTGTTCAACTTCGCCGTTCGATGATTTGATTCTTTTACTCGTTTTCAGCTTCGCCTTGCAGCGCACTGTTTCTTCTAGGTGGTAAACGTCTGGGTGAAGATCGAACTCAACGAAGTTTTCACCGTCTGTTTTTACACATAGTAGATTGTCTACGTGTAGAGAAGAGGTTTGAGCCCCTGTATCAACACGCGTATGTAGTCCAGTTATCCCTAACTCTGGTAAGCAAAGTGCTTCTGTATTCCCTATGATCATTTTATTGTTCATGTTTTTTCCAATCATGAGTAAACGGCGTTTAATCAGCCTTTGCCACGAGTACGGTTAGCGTTTGGTTTTGCATTTTTTTCAATGAACTCGAAAATCATGTCTGCCACATCTTTGCCTGTTGATTTCTCGATACCTTCTAGGCCTGGAGAAGAGTTCACTTCCATTACAACAGGGCCATTCTTAGATTGTAGAATATCGACGCCACATAGGTTTAAACCCATGATTTTAGCCGCATTGATCGCTGTAGCGCGCTCTTCTTTGGTTAGTTTAACCAGTTGAGCTGTACCGCCACGGTGCAGGTTAGAGCGGAATTCACCCTCACCAGCTTGGCGTTTCATTGCTGCAATAACCTTGTTACCTACAACAAAGCAACGAATGTCTGCGCCGTTAGCTTCTTCAATGAACTCTTGAACCAAGATGTTCGCTTTTAGGCCCATGAATGCTTCGATAACGCTTTCAGCTGCTTTGTTTGTTTCTGCTAGAACAACGCCGATACCTTGAGTACCTTCAAGAAGCTTGATAACCAGTGGCGCACCACCTACGTTTTTGATCAAGTCTTGAATTTTGTCTGGGCGGCTAGCGAACCCTGTTTTTGGTAAGCCAATACCTTTACGAGATAACAGTTGTAGTGAGCGCAGTTTGTCGCGAGAACGACTGATTGCTACTGACTCATTGATACAAAAAGTGCCCATCATTTCGAATTGGCGAACAACCGCAGTGCCGTAAAAGGTAATGGAAGCGCCAATACGTGGAATAACAGCATCGTATTGAGGTAGCTCTTCACCCATGTAGCGAATCTTCGGATTGTTACTCGCGATATCTATATCACAGTGCAGCGTGTCGATAACATCGACCTGGTGACCACGAGCTTCTCCAGCCGCTTTTAAGCGAGAAGTAGAGTATAGGTTTTCGTTGCGAGAAAGAATTGCGATACGCATGGCGTTTCCTTAGTTAATACCTGATTGGTAACTGCAAATAAATGAGTTGTTAGCTGAGCTTTCAGTTTTTCTGAGGCTCTTTGCTTGCTTCGGGGCGAACCTTAAGGCTTTTCGTTTAACTAAGAAAACGAATTAAATTTGTCGAGTCGACAACGGAAATTTATCGAATGTGTGAGCGATTGGTACAACTAGGTTGAGAGGGAGTTTGGAATGGAAAAGCGAGTTGAGACCTAACTCATATTGGGGGTAGGAGCCTATTAGGTTGTACTCAACTCGCGTTAACTCGGTGCTTAAAAGTGTACTAATAACGCCAGTTACATAGCTCTATAAGTGTTCGTAGTGCTTCTCTTTCGAGCTTGCTACAGGTGCTTTTTAGCTTATTAAGATAGTATTTTCTCATGATGATTACTTCTCTTGTATTAGGCTTTGGTGGGAGCTCAAAGTTCCTTGTTGACCCATTAATTATGGTTACTTAATAGGAAGTAATAAACAGATGGATTTTTACTAGGTTGTTCCTGTTTTTGTCTTTTATCGCTACTTTTTGACTGATGTGTTTTATAATGGGCTTAATCAGGAAGGGTTGTTTCTAAAAGGGTTCATTATTTGTCTGATCTAAACATGATGCGTTACTACACAAGGCTGGATACGTTTGAGCCTAATCTTTCACACTCGGTGACCTTAACCGAGGTCGCAGACAAGCTGTTCACCAGTTTACGCCATGCACGAACTTTGTTAGGCAAGATGCATCAGGCTGAATGGGTAATTTGGGAGCCAAAAGTCGGTAGGAATCAACGTTCAAATTTGACTTTGCGCTTTAGTAATCAACAGCTGACTCAACACGTTGCCGGTAAACTGATAGAGCAGGGTAAGTACGAAAAAGCGCTCTCACTTTTAGACAATGACCGCGCTGTATTTGGTTCTCTCCTTCAAGAAACCTCTGGCGCGACGATGCGTGAAGGATTGCTTCACGTTCAATTGACCTATAAGCGTAAGTTTGAAGACCTGTTCCCACATCATATTCACCGCAGTAGCGAACGCTTTTTGATCAGGCAAGTGTTCAGTTGCTTAGTCACTTGTAATGGTAAGGGCGAGTTGAAGCCTGAACTGGCGCACCATTGGGAATATGATGCTGAAAAGTTGGTTTGGACTTTCTATTTGCGCCCCGGCCTAACCTTTCACGATGGGCAACCCGTCGACGCCAAGCAACTCGTTTCGTTGTTTTCAGCCTTGCAAACCTTACCTTTTTATCAGACAGAGCTAGCCCATGTTGCTTCGGTTTACAGTGAGCTGCCATTGAGGGTCAGCTTTCAACTCACCAAAGCAGATACTGGTTTTGCTGGTTTACTTGCTGGCGTTAAGTATTCGATTCAACCCGCAGCGCAAGTCACCCATGAACCATCGCCCTTAAACTCGGTGTCACATGCAGTTATTGGTACCGGTCCATTTAAAGTGGTTGAGACCAATAATGAACGGATCAAGCTCGCGGCATTTGAGCTCTATTATGGTTGTCGTTCTTTGACTGATGAAGTGACCATCTGGCAGTTTGAAGAGTCGATGACAGGCAGTGCTCGATTCGATGACAGCCAAATGCAAGTCTCGTCTTATGAAGATTCTTCTTGTTTCCATCAGTTAGGGAAAAGCGATACGGAGCTTGTTTCTGCAGACACAGATGGCCTTCGTAGCCGAGTCGAGGATGGATGCCTGTTTATCCTATTTAATCAGAATTCAGCTGCAACTCCGCTTAATAATGAGCAGCGAAAATACCTTTCAGAACTGACCAACCCACAAGCGATTTTATCTCAGTTGGAAAAAAATAAGGGTTTGTTCAGTGTCTCTTTAGCTCAAAACATACTGCCAAGTTGGCAAAAATTGTATCGAACGCCTTCGAAAGAAGCACAATTACCGAAAAAGATGAGTATTGCAGTTTATGACTATTATGCGTTGTACCGATGTGCCATCTGCGTTTCAGACATATTGAAACGATATGGTGTGGAAGTTGAGGTGAACACCTACAGTTTTCGAGAATTGGCGCAGCTCTCTCAGAGTGGTGAGTTAAAGGAGGATCTGGTGTTGTGTAACCTGAATCTCGATGATAATGCCCCGTCTTCGCTGTTTTCGTGGATGATGAATGATCCTGTTTTGCACTCTGCTTTGGGAGAGGTGAACAGTGATTGGCTCAAGCAGCGCTTGGATAGTCATAAAGCATCCGTTGAACTGCCTAATTACTTGGCAGAGTTGGAGCCCGTTGCATCCACGTTGATTTCTGATTATTGGCTAGTGCCTATGTTCCATCACCTACAAACAGTTCGTTTCCAAGGCATTTTGAAAAACGTGGCCATCACAAACTGGGGATGGCCAGACTTCAAGAATGTATGGTCTGCTGATTAACCTTTCTTACTAACTAAATAACTAAGTTAGCTCGTTTTCAAAGTCGGTTTTTCCAAAATCGACTTTGGCACGCTCACGTCTAGATAAATGAGAACTTACACTCATTGGTTTACTTTTTTATTTTGATATATACACTAGTCAGTGTAGTTTTTGCGTTGGGATAGACCCAATGATTAAAGAGATATCAATGAAAAAATATCTATTACCGATTTTAGGAGTACTTGCCGTGGTCGCTATCGTAAGCACAGGTTCACAATCAAACGACAATCTAGATAAGCTTCCAAAGAAGTTTGTAAACAGTGAGCTGGAATACAAATCGGGTATGTCTGATATTTTTTCAATCTTGAAAGCATACGTGACTGTGGAAAGAAACGAGCCCGTGCCGCGCGCTGCATTGCCTTTGATTCCAATGACTGCCGAGCAGCTGATCGAAGAACAAGACGACGTTGCTTACCGCTTAGGTCACTCCAGTGTGATGATGAAACTGGATGGGAAGCTAGTGATGACTGACCCTGTGTTCAGTGATCGTGCATCACCAGTTCAGTGGATGGGACCAAAGCGTTTTCATCCAACACCAATTACGCTGCAAGAGCTACCCAATATTGATGTGGTGGTGATCAGCCACGATCACTACGACCATTTAGACAAAGGTGCCGTTAAGGTGCTCGCCGACAAAGTGGGTACGTTCTTAGTGCCATTAAGAGTGGGCTCACTATTGGAAGAGTGGGGCGTGGATAAAGAGAAGATCATCGAATTGAACTGGTGGGAATCGGCAACGGCCTCAGACATTGAGTTCACGTTGACGCCGACACAGCACTTCTCTGGACGTGGCTTGCTTGATCGTGACCAAACACTGTGGGGCAGTTGGGTTATTAACGCTTCAGATAAGAAAGTCTTCTTTAGCGGTGACTCTGGTTACTTCAATGGCTTTAAAGAGATTGGAGACCGTTTTGGGCCGTTTGATTTAACCATGGTAGAAACGGGCGCGTACAACTCACTTTGGGCGGATATTCATATGTTCCCAGAACAAAGCGTTCAAGCGCACATCGACCTGCAAGGTAAGGTGATGATGCCAATCCACAACAGCACGTTTGATCTCTCTATGCACGATTGGCAAGACCCAATGGATCAAGCTCTCACGATAAGCAAAGAGCGAGATGTACAAATGGTAAGCCCTGTGATGGGTGAACGTTTGGTGATCTCAGAGCCCGTACCTGTTCAGGCATGGTGGAAACTGTAATTGGATACCTACCCACAAGCTATAAATTTCAGTATTATAAAGCCCTATAATTTCAGGGTGATAAGACATGCAAAGTAAGTTTAGACAAGCGGCAAAGGAGTTACTAAGCTACAGAGTTGCTGGTATGAAAGCAGCGCGAATGAATGAGCAATTTCGCCCTAACAACCTTGAAGATTCTTTACACATTCAAGCATCAATGGTTGACCTTCACCGCAGTAAAGTCGGTGGTTGGAAATGCCTGTTGCCATTGAGCGAAGAGAAGTTGATCGTTGCGCCTATTTTCAAAGATAGCGTTCAGTTTGGTTCTGAATGCGAGGCTTTTTTGGATAACGGAGTAGTTCGTATTGAACCTGAAATTGCTTTTGTCTTGGCCAAGCCTTTACCAGCAAATTCCAATGGTTACACTGAAGAGCAAGTTAATGAGGCTATCGGTTCGTGTCGCATGGCTTTAGAGCTTATTCAATCCCGCTTTGCTGATGATAGTGGCGTAGAGTTCTATGAAGTGTTGGCCGATGGCTTAGCTAATCAAGGTTTGTTTCTTGGTCCTGAGCTTAGTAAAGAGAGCGCTTTTGCAGCAGCGAACTTTGAGATTGCTATTACTCAAGATGAGAAAGTGCAATCCTTCACTGGTAAGCACCCAAACTCACTACCACAAACGCCTATCTATTGGCTGATTAACACCATGACTCAACGCGGTGTTAGCTTCGAAGCGGGTGAGGCCATTATTACCGGGTCATATTGTGGTGTTGTTGAAGTCGAATTCGATCAACTAACGACAGTACGTTATGACGAGTTAGGCGAATATGAAGTGATATTTAAACAAAAGTTATAAAGCTTTCTGCTTACATGATCTGTTATCCAAAGGCTGCTTACTTGGTTAGTAAGTAGCCTTTTCTATTATGTGATGTTCAATGGCGTGCTTATTACTTTGCATTAAATTGGGCGTTTAGACGTCTAGACGTTGACAAGCTCTAAGTGTGACATTAGTCTGCTCATCTTCCTGTTCTATTGCGTTGATGTTCCATGTCCAATTCAAAAAATTCTAATGCTGTAATTGCACCTTCTGCAGTTGCGCTTATCCCTCTGATCGTGTTCCTTGCGCTATTTATTGGTGTAGGTACGTACTTGTCACTGCAAGGCGTCGATTTTGCTTTCTATCAGCTTCCAGCTCCGATTGCGGCTTTGCCTGCGGTGATGCTAGCGTTGTTGCTAAGCAAAGATAGATTGAACCGTGCTATCGAACAGTTCTTAGGTGGCGTGGGTCACAAAGACATTGTCGCAATGTGTATGATCTACCTATTGGCGGGTGCTTTTGCGGCTGTGGCTAAAGCGTCAGGCGGCGTTGACGCGACCGTAAATCTTGGCCTATCGGCTATTCCGACAAGCATGATTCTGCCGGGTATCTTCCTTATTTCTGCTTTCATCGCGACAGCAATGGGTACGTCGATGGGTACCATCGCTGCGGTAGCTCCTGTTGCATTAGGCATTGCAGATTCAGCTGGCATGAGCATTCCTCTAACCGCAGGCGTGGTGCTAAGTGGCGCTATGTTTGGTGACAACCTTTCAATCATCTCTGATACCACGATTGCCGCGACACGTTCGCAAGGCTGTGAGATGAGAGACAAGTTTAAAGAGAACATCCGTATTGCTCTGCCTGCTGCTCTTATCGCGATCGTTATCTTTGCTTTCAATAGCACGGCAACTCAGGTACCTGAAACAGGTCCAATTGAGTGGCTCAAAGTTCTGCCGTACATCACTATTCTGATTCTTGCGGTATCGGGTATGAATGTATTCGTCGTGCTGACGATTGGTATCTTACTGGCGGGTGGCGTGAGTTTAGGTTCTATTGAGAACTACGGTATGACGGATTACGCTAAAGATATCTATGCAGGCTTCGGCAACATGCAAGAGATCTTCTTACTGTCGATGCTGATTGGTGGTTTGAGTGAGCTAATGCGTCGTCAAGGTGGATTGGCGTTCCTGACTAATCTAGTGAGCGGTTTGATTCGTGCGTTTGGTTCTTCCCACTCTAAGCAAGCGAATGGCCGTGCGAGTGAGCTAGGTATTGCTGGCTTGGTATCTATGGTGAACCTATGTACGGCAAACAACACGGTAGCGATTATTGTGTCTGGTAGCGTGGCTCGTCAATTGGCGGAAGAAAACAATGTATCTCCACGTCGCTCTGCAAGCCTGTTGGATATCTTCTCTTGTGTGATTCAAGGTGTGTTGCCTTACGGTGCTCAGGTATTGCTATTAGGTTCTGTGTTCAACCTATCGCCTTTGGAAATCGTGTCTAACTCATACTACTGTTTTGCACTTGCAATCGTGGCTGTAGTCGCTGTGTTTATCAAACACCCAGCGCGCCAAGTGGCTAACGCTTAATAGCAACTGACCAAACTTAGTTATCACTGATTTTGATAGTAAAGGCTCCTGACTAGGAGTCTTTATTATATATGGCGAATGAATTACCATGAGTTCAAGTTATCATCGATACTTATTGAGCTATCGACGCTATATACTCTGTTATTAAAATGGAACTTTGATGCTCGCAATTCCCCTGCCATTTGTTGCTGCTCTATTGTTATTTATCACGGCTGTTTTGCTTCGATATTGTTACCCACAAACAAGCCAAAAACCGTTTTGGTTTATTGTGTTGTGTGCATTGATGATTACTGTCGTTGGGCTACGTTGGACGTTTGATATTGCACTGTTCCGTTTCTTACAACCGGTTCTAGGGGCAAGTGTACCGGTGGCTGCATGGCTCTGTTTTGCGGGAGTTCATCGAAGTAAACCTTTGTCTCTTTTGCATTGCTTAGGCCCAGTGGTTGTTCTGGTTGGCTCCTTTTCTTATTCGTATATTTGGGATGGAACGATTGATCTATTGTTGATCTCGTTGTACCTCGGCTATGGCTGCTTGTTGTTGAAGTCATCGTTTAACTTTCCAGAGCACGTCAGGCTGAGTGATGTATCGAATGTTTTGTATGCAGAGCGTACGGCTGGTATAGCCTTACTGTTTTCAGCTCTCGTGGATAGCATTATCTCGTATGATATTTTGCTGCTCAACGCACAACACACAGACTTGATCCTATCTATTAGCTACTTAGTTCTTATTCCTGCGATTGTTGGGACTGTGATTGTTGTCAGCACCAGTACGTCTCCGATTCAGGAACAAAACCAACAGCAGAGTGAACTGACAACACCAAGCTATTCTCCTGAAGCTGCGGTATCGTCGAGAAGCTTAAAAGTCGATGAAGAAGTCCCGCAAATCGTCGCTAAGTTTGATGCATTAATGAAGGATCATCAGGTGTTCAAAGATCCTGATTTGTCCCTCAATCGAGTGGCGAGAAAGCTAGGTATCCCAGCTCGAAAAATATCGTCTGCGGTTAATCAAACTCACCACCAGAACATTTCAAAGGTGATTAACACCTATCGAATTGAGCACGCTAAGACTCTCCTGAAGCAAAGTGATGAAGCGATAACTGACATCTTCCTTAGTTCAGGCTTTCAGACCAAGTCCAATTTCAATCGAGAGTTTTCAAGGATAACTGGGCAAACTCCGAGTGAGTATCGAAGTTCGCCACAAGTGTTAGATTGAGTGTGTTTGCTTTCCGTTTATCAGTTCAGAAAACTAACAATGTCGTTTAAGAACAATTGATGCAGCCTGTCGCGTGATGTACCAACGCCATCTTTACAGATAATGCCATCGCCTGGCACTTCTTCTTCAAGTATTGGTATTGCCCCAGGTTTGCAGCTTTGAATGAAGCTGAAATGGGTAGCGCTTTCATAGACCTTATAACGTCTTAAATTAAGAGGCATGTGCTCAGCAATGTAGCCAGATTCTAATGCCTGAGGTAGATCTCCCCCAATATCGATTCCAGCTGCGAGTATTAAGGTTGGCACTGTGATGTCATTTAAGCTGCCGACTGAGAAGCTGCGAGCAAGCCCCAGATCAAGGCTAACTACACGTTGAATTCGAGGGTCTGAAAGGTCTTTTTCATTTGGTTCAGCTGGTTGGGCTTGTGATAGTCCTAATTCATCAGACAGTCCACAGGTACGCGGGTTAGGGTATATAAGACACTCGGCTTCAAAGGTCGCTCTATCTATTTTCGCTCCTGCCAATTGCATCACTGTCCAGCCTCCTAGAGAGTGCCCGATTGCGGTAACATTTTCAGCGTTAGCAAATTGCTTCCACTGGGTTTGGGATAACAAGTAGTCCAGAATGCGTGACATATCTTGTGGTCTCTCCCACCATTTCGCTGCTTGCTTCGGGGATTGGTCGAAAGAAGTGGTTCCCGGATGGTCAGTGGCCGCTACGATGTAGCCACGACTCGCAAGTTCGGTCGCCAACCAGTTTTGGTTTCGCCAGTTTCCTCGGTAACCGTGTGATAACAGTACTACTGGAAAAGTGCCGGATTGAATCTCTCCATCTTTGATGACTTGCGTGCCGATGAAGGCTGGGTTATCGCCAATCAAGGTTGTGTCTGATGCATCTAGTGTGGGATACCAAATGGCAGTGTTTAGCGGGCGATTAGGATCGTCAGTTAAGGTGACTTGAGTGAACCCGACATCGGAAGCGATGGCTGAACTGCAAAGGAAAAGTAGGGATGTGAACAGTAAACGTGTCCATTTCATGGTTTTAACTCCAATTTAGGTGATTGGAGCCAATATGAGCTAAAGCCAGTGAGGGCGAGACCTCAAACACGATCGAGGACGCCCTAAATCGTGTTTCATTACCGAATTTTCGGCTCAGTTTTGGATTATCTACGTCTTGGACGCTTTTCTACCAACCCGTTTCGCTCTAAGCCACGTCTAACACTGCTGCATAGCTTACCAAAGCGACGCAGCTCTTCGAAGTTAGGGCCTTGACCAATTGAAATGCTGTGTTCCCAATACATCAACTCACTGTCGACCATCTCCAGTAGTTTCTTAGAACAACCGGCGCAGTTTCCTTTTGGCCCACAGATAAACGTCTCCGACTCGTAAAGAGGGAGTTCGTTTTTCACTTCTACAATTAGATTGAGCATTGCCGAGTTTAAATCTGGCTTTTTGTTTGTGAGTGGTTTCAAGCTTAGTGCTTGCGAAGCGATCACGGAAGAAGTCGTTGTGTTGGGTTGTATATTCAAAGCAGCTGATGACATATCAAAGGCCTCAAGGAAAGAAGAAGAGGCGCATGCTACTCCTCACAACAAAGTGGACCTTGATGTAGTGCAATAAGCGTGGTGAATTATCCGAAAGAGGTAGGAGAAAGAGGGAGTCAGAGTCACAAACGGTTTGTGACTCTGGTTTATCTCTTAGGCTTAACGCAGAAAGTAGTTTTAACGCAGAAAATAGGCTTAACGCTTAGAATTCAGCGTCGAACTGGAACTCCATCCACTCTTTGGTGACTGGGTGGTGTAGTGCTAGCCTTTCTGCGTGTAGGTGCAGTCGGTCGGCTTTGTTGCCATATAAGCCGTCACCAACGATAGGCATGTTAAGCCCTTCTTCATGTGAACAGTGAACACGTAATTGGTGTGTGCGGCCCGTTTTCGGGTGCAGATAAACCTTTGTTGTGTCTTGGCTTCGCTCAATCACTTCCCATTTCGTTTCAGCAGGCTTGCCGTGTTCGAAGCAGACAATCTGACGAGGACGATCGTATAAATCTCCACGTAGTGGTAAGCGAACATAACCTTCATCTTGCTCTAAAACGCCTTCTATCATTGCCACGTAACGCTTCTCAACTTCACGAGTAATGAACTGCTTCTGTAGGCTTTTGTTCGCACGTCGTGTAAGCGCAAATATTAGAATGCCAGAGGTCGCCATATCCAAGCGGTGGATAACAAATGGCCCTTCAACATCGGGATGCATTTCTTGAACACGAGTGTAGGCCGAATCTTTTATGGTTTTACCCGGTACGGATAGAAAACCTGCTGGTTTGTGTACCACAACGATGTGATCGTCTTGGAACAGGATATCGAGGTCTTTGCCTTCTGCTGGGTTCTCTAGCAATGGGTTGGGATCGACTTCCAAGCCTTTCATCATATGGCCTAAAATCGGTACACACTTACTTTGGCAAGACGCGTAGTATTTCTTGTGCTTACGGATTTCCGATTTCGGTGAACGACCCCACCAAAATTCAGCCAGTGCCAATGGTGTGTAACCGTTTAAATACGCGCATTGCAGAAGTTTGGGTGCGGCACACTCGCCAGAACCTGCTGGTGGTATCTTATTTGGCGTGTCTTCAAAGATCTGGTTGAGATCCTCAATGTTACCTTCCGCATTCTGGAAAGCGTATTGTGAAAACAGTTTGTGCTGAAGCTGATGAGAAAGGTGCGCTCTTTGCTCTTTTAGTTCAACTAATTGATCAGTGAACACATCAACTTTCATTTGTAACTCGTTTAGGATCTGTTCCCAGTTGAGCTTAAGATATTTTTGCTGATTCTTGTCGGCAACACTGGCCTTGTTTAACTCGTTATTTAGCTGTTCGAAGGCTTGCTCATCAAGGTTTTCTTTACCTTGTTCACGCTGTTCTTTACGTGTTTTTCGGCCTTCTATAATCAACAAACGTTGCGCTTCGATCTCCTGTTCTGCCTGTGCTTTCTGTTGTGCTAACTGTTCACACAATTCAAGGTATTCAGCGTTTGCTTGCAGCGCTTTAAATTTCGCATTTATAGCCATCATGTCGGCTGTGTCTTGATGGAAAAAGCTATCGCTGCTCAACATGTCGAATACGGGCGGCACAAAGTGAGGCAGTAGGTTTTGGTCGGCGATTTTTCCAGAGAAAGCAGAGAAGTAACCAAGCTCACCTTCAGGGCTTTTCACCAGTAACACACCAAACATTTTGCCGCGACCATCGTCAGAATCCAGTCCGAAGTCATGCTGCCAGTCGGTTTGAGTTTCTAGATACTGTTGAAGCTGATGAGAGGCGATTTCACACAGTGGGTGCGGTTCGTAGTAGAACGGGAATGTGAAACGCTCAGGCAACGAATATGACTCGATCGGCTGTTGAAAACGAGTGAAGCAATGCTCAGGTGTGTGGCTGTTTTCTGAGTCGTGCGTTGGTTTTGATGAGTGCATAGTCGTATTAATACTTATATCGTGGTGATAAATGGTTGTGAGTCTACTGTGTATGTTTAGAGACGTTAAACACAGTACAAGGCGGCGATTCTACTCTTTATCGAAAAGCGCCTCAAATAAGAAATGGTTCTATTACTAGATAGCCAAGCGACGAGCCTATGAGTTATGGCTTGAACTTCATTAATTGATGAGTAACTTCTCGTTTTTAATCATAGAAGACAATTTAACAAACCAAGGGTGGTAGCCTTGCCGCCCTCTTATGAAAACTAAGGTAACGTTATGATTCCACTCAATACTTCAATTGTATCCGGTGTCGCTCTTTCAGAGATCGACGGACAAATGAAAATGCTACTAATGAAGCGTGTGAAGGGCGAGTTTTGGTGCCACGTCGCAGGCTCGATTGAAGCAGGTGAAACAGGCTGGCAGGCTATCGTGCGCGAGTTTGAAGAAGAGACCCAAATTAAAGTGGAAGCTTTGTATAACGCGCAGTTTCTGGAGCAGTTTTACGAGGCGCATGTTAATGTGATTCAGCTAATCCCTGTGTTTGCGGTGCTATGCCCACCCAACCAAGCGATTGAACTGAATGACGAACATACAGAGTACCGCTGGTGCGATTTAGAGGAAGCGAAAGCACTTGCGCCGTTCCCCAACCAACATGCCGTCTACGATCATATTTGGTCGTATTTTGTCGATAAGCCAGTCAATCCGCTTTACCGAGTGAAATTGAATTAGCACTGGCTGTTTAAGAGCTAGGACTTACCAATATACGGGGTTAAAAAGGCGCTTACCTGTTCTTGGCATAACCCTACATCGACTTTCACGCCGTGCGACTCGAGTATCGCCACACCACGACCATTATTGCGAGGGTCAGGGTCTAGCATCGCCACTACTACGTGTTTTACACCTGCTTTAACCAATGTACTGGCGCAAGCGGGTGTTCTGCCAACAAATGAACATGGCTCTAAAGTTACGTAAGCGGTAACGCCTTCCATTTCTCCGTCCGTTTCGCTGTCATAGCCATTCAGTGCTTCAACTTCGGCGTGGTTTCCACCGACCTTTTGCGTATATCCAACAGACACCACTTTATCGTTTTTCACCAAAACACAGCCCACTGGTGGGTTTGGTTGGCAATCGGGTAGGGCTTGGCGCGAAGCTTCAAGAGCTTGCAGCATGTATTGTTGGTTCATGGTCGTTACTCAGTATGACGAGAGAGCGCAGCAGTGAGTGACCGCGCGCGGTTGATGACTTGGTTAGTTACTAACTTACTAAGCTAATAAATTAATAAGCTAAGCAAGTGGGGGCATGTTCGATCTGATTGGGACTTTAGTCAATGGTTTTAGTACAGAGGCAAAGTTTGATTCGACATAGGTTAACCATGCTAACTACGGTGTCATAAGGTAGAGTTGATGTTGTCTACGCAATAGAGCTCAATTATTGAATCACCACGATAATTAATTTAATAGGCTAGCCATAAATTCGCTGACCGGCTCTGACAATAAATCTTGTGGGTGGTCACCGCCAAAGGTAGCTAGCCCGCTTTTTCCTTCGATTATGCCAGACTTAATAATTACTTTTGTTTTAACATCAACAACTGTAATTTTTACGCTTACTTTATCTGGCTTTGCTGACCATTCAGTCGCGCGATCTTCCCAGTGTAATATGGTAGGAAAAATTAAGTAGTCGAACTCATTGCTTTTCGCATATTCAAGGACAAAATTGTAATCAGCTGCTTGGTTAGCGATTGCGACGTTGTTTAGTTTTGTGAATAACTCTGATTGAAGAGCTTTACTCACCATTAGTCCTGAGCCTGAATAATAGTGCTTCCCATATTCCCCATTCTTTGAGCGGCCGATTAAAACTGAATCACTTGTTTCAAATTTAGCTGTCGAGTTTACATCCGTAACCTGAAGTTTATGTGTATCAGCACACCCAATGATAACTAAGCTTATAAGTATCAGTAACGCACGTAAAATCGACATAATAGCTACCTTATATGGATGTGAGCTAATATTAACCATAGTTTATATTAAACATATTAATGTATAAAATTTGCGACTAATTAGTACGAGCGACAAAGGACCCTTTGAGACTCAAACAACCAATAGTTAACTTCGGCCAATGAGTTAACCAGTTTTTAGACTGAACTCGTTGATCAAACACGTCTCTGCTGCGATTGGGATTCGGTGTGATCTTTAAATCAAACAAACTCTCTAAACCAAAAGCCGAAATGCACTCGATTTCCCCTGTCGGGCTTTGCTTGACGGCGACTGTGGTTTCTTTCTCTGGCCAGTAACGCATCGCATCCAATGAGCCTTGGTAAGGTTCATCCCCATTTCTGGTGTGCATGTTGGCTTGATTGCGAACTTGCCAATTCAATTCAGGTAAGCGTTGTTTAAGCTGAGCCTCGTATCGAAGATCCGATTCGTAGGAGGTATCAATGGTATCAAAGTAGATCACATCAATATCATTGAGAGGCGTCGGGGAGTCAAAGTCATGCAAGTGATCCCAAACGAGGTTTCTCACAAAGCCCGCAGCAACATAGCACTGCGGCAAATCCAGCTGAGCGACACAGTCTAAAACCTGCATTCGTAAGGGATCTTGCTTGATCAACGTGACGATACTGTTGGCTAGCGGATGTATCATTATGATGTCGGAACATCGGTGACTTGGTAATGACGTGTCACGTTCTTGGAGGTTTCACTCCATTCAGACGTTTTTACTCGCTGTTGGTGCGCTTCGAATGCTTCTCGGCTAGTGAATTCTTCATACACTTCAAAGCGATTAGGTTGAAGCGTGCTTTGACTGACTCGAAACACGATACAACCAGGTTCTTCCAGTGTCAGTTCTTTGTGTACAACCAGCGCTTGGGTTACTGCTTCGAGGTCGTTGTCTGGCACTAGAATATGCCCTTGCAGAATGACTTTACTCATAATTACGTCCATTTAATTACGTCTATTTAATTTTGTCCACTACGGCTTTTTTCTATCAAAAGCTCTACCCGTTACAAACATCATCCCATTTTGATGTTGTGACGTATAGGCTAATGTGGCGATTAATTGTTCACATTGAATACAGACCTAATTACACTGTAACTTTGCGGGTGAGGCGAGTAATAAAAGATAAGATGCTGGAACTAAATCAGCGTTGGTCCGGTCTATTAAATTAGTATCATTGAACTGTATTGATACTGAAATGAATTTGTCATCTGAGAGAACTAACCTTAATTTTGAAGAGCGGCTCATAGGATTGAATTGAGCCATAGTTGATATCTAGGTCATACTTTGATGTAAATGGTACTCAAAACTCTATAAATTTTGTGATTTGTATCATTGATCTGGACATCAAACACCGTTAGATTCGAATGGTTGGCAATAAAAATAGCTCATGAAGAGCAGTTAAAGAAAAGGAAATATCCCTTATGAAAAAAATGAGAAGAGCACAGCTTCATCGCGTTCGCATCCAATACTGGAAAGACACAGCGAAAGAAGCTTCAAAGAAATAAGCTTTAAATCGTAAAGCTTTAAAATAAGAAAGCTGAAAAGCTTAATCATATGTAAAACGTAACAAATCGATTTCAATAGCACTCTCAAGGACCTTCATCTGGTCAGCGACTAAAGAAATCATCCCCCCAAAGAGCTGGCAGGCATTAACAATAATGCAATTCAATGTCAGCTCATTAATACCTCCTAGATTATCCTCACTCAGCACTCAGCACTCAGCACTCAGCACTCAGCACTCTGAAGCAAAACCAAAACCAACCACCAATCCGTACCTTTGCCTCTATCACGAAAACCGTTGTTATAATTCAAAACACCTAACAATAAAACAGCAGCCAATAAAAAAGCTCCCGATTTCTCAGAAGCTTTGATTTAGATTTTGATATCTGATTTGGTTACCCGTTGAGAGTTCAGAATAAGTGACTCTATCGATGGAACAGCGTCTTCAAACTCACATCGTCCGTTCTATTTAGCTTCAAGCTCAGTAGACACCCGCCAACACCAATCAGTACATAAATACCCAAAGACAAAACCGGCGCTTCTGCAATCGCACTGAATGGGTTGCTCGCCGTTAGTACCTTTATTGGTAGTGATGCGATGAGAGAGAAGAAGTCATTGATGCCATAGAATCCAAATACGGCGACCGAGAGTAACTTAATCGCATAGCTTGAGATAAAAATGACAAGCAGTGGAGAATTCACTAACTGCGAAATTGCCAGAGTAACGGTTGCTAGTGGCAATAAAACCAGTGCAACTAACATCATTCGCCCAAAGAATACCAACCAATTGCTAAGCACATAAAACAGTGATTGCTGCTCTACTATCAATGCCAATTGTTGTTCGCTTGAGACGTTCAATATCCAGAATAGGAAGTCGGCGAATAGAACTAATAGCGCGCAGATAGCCGGAATAACCACTAGACCGAAGCCTAGCTTCACGCAGTGAGTCATGGCATTGGATACTGGCATGCTTCTCCAAAACATCGAACTGCCTTCTTGGCGCTCTTTACGCAGTGTTTTAGGGATGTAAAGCGTCGAAAGTATGAGTGAAATAAGGCCAGCACCAAAGTAGATCACTGAGTTGAGGTCTTGTGCGAACTCTCTGTGTATGTCGCTTACGTCACCATTCACTTCCATTTGGAAGAAAAACTCATGCTGCGCTGCGCCATTGAAAAACAAACTAACGAACAGAAAGAAACCACATAACGCGATAAACAGAGGCAATCGAGTGTTAATTTTGTGCTCGATCAGTTCTTTTTCTAGCATATAAAAAGTTGGGTGCATTATGCCTTCTCCGTCTGTGTTGCAAGGAATAGGTCTGCGAGACCAACGTTGTAGATGTTACCCAATGATTCAACTTGCGCTTTGTATTGACCTTCCAATAACCACTTAGTGGTTCCTAGCCCTGGCTGTGAGGTCAGTGGATTGAGTTTCTGGATTTCGCTTGAGTGGTTGTTTGCGACATCGATAATGAAATAGTCGTTCTCGATGTCTTCCATGCTCTTTTGCAGCACACAATGGCCTTGTTTCAGAATCAATACGTCCGTTAATAGGTGTTCAATTTCTGAAACCTCATGGCTGGCAATGATCATCGCGCGTTCGCCGTCATGGAACCACTCTAGGAGGTGGCGATAAAAAGTATCGCGGTAGAGCAGATCTAGACCTAGCGTTGGCTCATCTAAGATCAACACTTGAGTGTCGGTCGCGATAATGATTGCAAGGTGAAGTTGTACCTTCATCCCTTTAGAAAGCTGTTTGATCGTTGAAGACAGCTTAATGTTGGTGCTACTTAACGTCTGTTCTGCTTTTTGCTTGTTGAAGCTTGGGTGCACGCCTTGGGTGTATCGAAGCAGTTGTTTAACGGTCATCCACTCGGGTAGCACATTAACATCTGAAATGTACGACAGGTGCAACATGAGTTCTGCATGCTGGTGGATAGGGTGATAGCCGTTAACTTCTATCTCACCTTGATAGCTGTGTCCGCCAAGCAGTGATTTGATCAGAGTCGATTTCCCTGCGCCATTGTGGCCTAGCAGACCAAGCACTTGCCCCGGTTTTAACTCAAAGCTGATGTTCTCGACACCCACTTGATTTGAATAGGTTTTGGTTACGTTTTTCACTGAAAGTAAAGTACTCATGACTTGTCCTTTATATGTTGTTCTAGCTGTTTCACGAGTTCTTCGACACTCATATCAATGATGCCTAGCGTCTCAGCGATGGCTGGGATCTGTGTGTTGATGAATGATTGATGTGCGGACTCTTTCAATTTTTGAAGTGCCCCTTCTGCGACATACATACCTTGGCCGCGTTTTTTCTCTACCAAGCCTTCATCCACCAGTAACTGGTAGCTTTTCATGACAGTAAGGTGGTTGATCTTGAGATCGGCGGCAACCGCACGCACTGAGGGCAATGCTTGTTGTTCTAACCAAACACCTTGAAGAATTTGGTCACTGATCTTTGCCGCTAGCTGCCTAAAGATCGGTTGGTCGTCTTTCCATTCGGTCATAATTAAAACTGCATGGTGATATATATGTGTATAACACTAAACTTTTTATTCAGATTGGCAAGGTTTTTATAAAAATTAAGAGTATATTTTTATGTTTGAGAGAAATGTATTGGGTTATGAGAACGCTTGAAGCCTACTTCCTTGTGGGCTCTCAAGTCGTTGTATGATCAATGGCAATTAAACAAGAAAAGGGAGGTCATCAATATTTAAATGAGGTGGTAGATAATTACTCCTCCGAGTGACTAGGTCTACTGTACAGATAACCTTGATGTAGGTTGTAGCCTAACTGACATAAGATATATTGCTGCCTGCGCGTCTCGACACCTTCGTAAATCATCGTGATGTTTGATAAGCGTCCAATCTCCGATATATTAAGCAATACTCCTTGATGATAATCCCCTGACTCAATGTCTTTAACAAAACAACGATCCAGTTTTAGGTAGGTCGGAGAGATAGCACTAATTATTTCAATGTTGTTGTTACCTGTACCAAAGTCGTCTAGCGCGATGGTGATTCCAAGATCTTTGATCATTTTGATGTTGTCGATGACCTCATAGCCATAGCCAATGTTTGAATACTCTGTTATTTCTACGACAAACTCATTCGCTTCCATCGTGACTAAATGCTCTTTGAGCTTTGTAAAGTTAGATCCCACCAACGCACTCGGGCACACATTGACACCGTAGATATCATGGCTGTTGTCCAACTTCGCTTTTTTTACTGTTTCAATGATTAAAATAGTATGAAAGGTCAACAAATTAGTACGTCTCATGGTGTTGATGAAACTCAGAACGCCTACGTTACGCACTCTAGACAATAACTCGTAATATAAAACGCTATTGTCGTCAGTGTTGATTATGGGCTCTTCCTCGAAGGATATGTGTCGCCAACGAAGCAGGTAAATGCCAAAGCCAAGAATATATGAGCGATAAAGTAGCGTGGCGATCACCAGAGAAAAAATGACCCACAGAAGCACAATATCATCACTGTAGAAAGTGATGGTTGCACCGGTTGGAAGTGGGGCTTGATAAATAGGCTGACTGTTTTCGCCTAGGTTTAATATGTAGTGACCATTTTTTTGTATGGAAACTGAATCAACCAAAAGAGGGAGTAATGAGTTCTTATATCTAGCTTCGATAGACCATTTAGAAATACGCGCAATGAGTTCGATGTCCTCTTTGGGGTCTGAGAAGCGTGAATAAGCAAAATCTAGGCTATCGTCAAAATTTTCAATTTGGTCTAGTTCAACCATTTTTGATTGTGTTTTGGATATGTAGCATGAACCATAAGGCGTTGTCATCAAAACAGAATCAAGGTTAAGTGAGTGCCTCAATGCGTACACTGCAACTTCGCTATCACAGCCATAGTTCATTACTTCCTCTACTATTTGCTTTGCGTTTTTACTGTATTCATCTGCAATTTTCGTTGTATAAAGGATTTGGAAGAAGTAGACAACGAACAAAAAAAATGAAGAAACGGTACAAACGGTTATAAAGCCTCTGATCAACTCTTTTTGGTAAGTGTTGAGCATCAGCTTCAACATCTCGATATGGCTGAGCTTGAATTGGTTGATGTTGTATTTTTGTGTTATACGGTTGGTTGTACTTTTATCTAGGTCGATAAAATAACCAACCTTATAAAGGTTCGAGATAAGTTCACTATTATTGTTAATTTTGGCTTTCTTACACAGATTCCTATACTTTTTTCTTATCGAAGCAATAATGTTCGGCTTTGTTGCGTAATTAAATTTAAAGATAGAACAACCCCGTTTCGCGTATTT
>NZ_JBGONU010000040.1:0-44082 GCF_041439295.1 Vibrio sp. 1F253
CGCGATGATAAAAGCGTTGAACAAGCTCACTGGGTTAGGTATGCCTGAAACTTGCTGTATTGACTAAGAAACGCACGAAATGGGGCTGCTCTGTCTCTAACTGAATTACGCAACAAAGCCGTGCTGATGACACGCAAACTTGTCACCTCGCGATTCAGATAAAATGAGTTGTAACTTTATCTACCCGTTAGCTACATAAATTTCACATTAATTAAAGCCAGATCAATATGAACATTTTCATTGCAATCATGTAAAGCATGAACCTTATCTTTAATTAAATGCATATTTTCAAAAATATTATTCAGCTCGTTATGGTCAAATTTATCCTTTGGTAAGGACACGCCTAGACATAGTTCTTCGTTGTTTAGTCCAATCCAGCAGCTTCCAAGTAAGTCCCGCTGCATATTTAAACTTAACCAATCACTCATCTTATATTGGTCTACAATGACATGTAGAGGGGTATACAAGGTAAATAAATCTGATTGCTTTGGCGATTCTAGAACCCAAAGGCTTTCCTGATTATCGATTATTTCAATCGCATCGGATTCAACGGGGATCTCAATTCCCCATAGTTCAGCAAGTTCTGATAATACGGCTTCAAATTTCAACATTACACCTCAATAATTTACTTTGCGAAAACAAGGGATCACGTGCGATCATCAAGTTTTGTTTTTAAGCTTTGCTCTGTAGCCATTCGTTCGAACTTAGCAGTGCATCTAGTTGCTTTTTCGCTGGAGAGGCGATGGTAAATGGCCCCAATTTATAACTTTGGCAATCTGATTTTAGTGATTCAACTTGCTTTGCCACTAAATATTGCATCCAAGGTTTATTCGATAGGTCGGTTAATTTCATTGCCTCCGAACTGGTTGATATATCGTCTTTCAGTGCCTGTAAGTGTGAAATATCCATATATTGATAAGACAGACGTTCAGCTTCGTTTTCGGCACCTTTAGGGTGAAACAGCTGAATTAGTCGGCTTCTCCAACTTGGTTTTGGCTCTAACAATAGAGGTTTTAGATTCGTCAATTTTGCCATCATTCTATCTACATCAATATTTAATGGGTTAATGCCGAGTGTGTTTACATTGGCGACTTCGGCTTCATTTGGAAGTTTTTCGATATGGAAGCCAATGTTCTGATTTAACCTTGATAGGTGATTCTCGAATGAGTCTGTCTTTTCTTTGATTACAAAATTACTGCTTACAATGTTATCAAAGTCCCCAATACCGTAGGTTTTGTTCGTATCGAATAGCGTGTGTTTACTTTGATCATTTACAGGTAAATCTATGCTAGGGCTTAGTTCTTTAAACACTGTTCCTTGCCCTCTAAATTCTGTTTTTCTTTGTAGTTCGTTATTTTTATCAACAGAATTAGTTCTGTTCACTGCTTTTACTAAAGCTTTTTGGAAGTTACGACATTTTAAATCTGCTTCTGGAAACTCTTTTACATTAGACTGGTAGAGGTTAGTTTGAAGTTCAAGCTTTTGTAGCTGTGACGGTAATTGTTTCTGTTTTAGTGCATTAAGTTGTTCTTGTTCGCTCACTTCCTGTTTTACTACTTTTTGGAAGGTTGCAGCGGTTTCGGTAGATAAGTTGCTTTTTAATACCACCTTCAGTGTTGTAGGCAACAGTTGAGACATAGGACCTAGCGTAGAGGCCTTGTTAACTCTCAACATCTGCCCTAATGTTGTCTTATTTGTTAACGCTTTTTTTACTAACTTCCCTAAGGAACCATTAGGGGAGTGCTCTTCAGTTAGCTTACAAAACTTACTTGCAAATTCTTCAGCCGTTTTAGGTAATGATTCAAGTTGGTAACACCCATTAGAGTATGTCATTGACCAATCATAAGAATAGCTCTGTGCGTATTCAGCATGTTTAGTGCTTGAGCTAGCATATGCGTTAAATAGTGATTCAAATTCTTTCTTGATAGAAGTGCTCTCATGCTCATAATAGTTTTGTAACTTAACGTCTGTTACTTGCTCTTTAGTCGCGTTTTTTTGATTGTCAGCTTGCTTGCTCTTTTCTATGGTTGTTTTTTCTGATGAGCTTATGCTGCCCTTAGATGTCTCTAGGCTTGGTTCTGATGTTACTCCTAGTGAAGTAGGCGCGGTTTTTGATGTCACATTAGTATCTGACACAGGCCTATCAACTAAAGGTGATACGACCGATGGCGACTTGAGTTCGATAGTATCTTTATGGCCTTTCTTCGGTGCTAGAGAAATAATCTCGCTGAAAGATTGTTGGACTAGAGCTTTAAATTTAGGGTAGAACTCACCTTTAGTTGGAGAGTGTCCTTTTGTTATATCTGAAAGTAACTGTTTAAAGCCCCCGACTTTACTTGGAAGTGGGCAGGTGACGTTGAAATCTTTGCTTACCGTTACATTCGCAATGTTTGACAGTTCTTTTACTCTTTTCTTTTCACTGCCAGGTTTACTTATCAAATACTCGGATAAAAAGTTTTCTAGTTTTTGTGAAAAAGACATTTTGTTTTGCGAGTAGAATTCTTGTGTCCCTTTTGGTGATGTATAGGCGTGATTGAAATGAGACTTGCCAGTCGTTGGGCTTGCGACGCTTGAACCTATAGAGGTTTGTTTTGCTGATGAGGCATGTACACTTTTTACGATACTTTGAGTTGATTCTGCGTGGTTGCTTTTCTTTATTGCTGTTGAGTTCATCGGTTGATGAATCGCTGAGATAGTAGGCATTGTGACCTCTTAGAACCTATATAAACACCGAGAGGGTAGTATAGGTTAAGAGTGCCAAGGGGGGCTCTCAGTATTGGCCTATTTTTTTTATATATCGAAATGAAAGGGGGCGAGCTACCTCCTTACCTTGACTAAGAACAGCTAGATGAAGTAAAAACGATAATTTATAAGAACCAGTGATTTAGCCAGTTTGCTATACTCCCCCCCTCCTGCTGTAAGTATGCTTGCAAGCTGGCAACTCACTAAATCCAATAGAACCGTTACTAAGCTCTGCTCTCGAAGACTTCAGGGGGTAAACACAGACTCTGACGACAGAGTCCGATCCTTGTTTACCCACTGCGGTGAATCCAAACACTTCGCAAAGAGCTTTACAGCATAACTCTTCTTGAGCATCAAGAACTGTTCCGGGGAACCTCACACTAGAGAGCTTAATTGCGTAACAAAGACGATTAAATTCATTTGTTCTTTGTGCTACACATCACGACAGTTTAGAAAATCAACAAAATAAAAGCCACTTTCGACATCGTAATTATACTATTTGTTGTTTACTAGCAAGATAAAACAGAAGGAATAAACGATGAACACATTACAAGTTCTAATAAAAGAGTTTTGTGAAATAAATGAACTACCTCCACTTTATTTTGCTGAAGAAAATCGTTGCCAATTATTAGTTGATGATCGTTACGTTATTTACTTTAGTGAGGCAGATCAAAACGATTTTGTTTTATCGGTGGTTTTTGGCGGTCTCGAAAAAAGCGGTGAACTGAGACTGAAAGGTCTTGAACTCATTGCGCATGCTAACTATTTCGGTATCGCGGATGGGAGCTTGACCCTTTCACTTGCACCAAATGGTAGGCAATTGGTTCTTGCGGGCAGAAAGCCGATTGAGTACTTAAACGCAGCGAGCCTATCAACTTGGTTTCACCTTCTAAATGAGCAAACCCTACTCTGGCAGGCTCGATTTGCAATGTTAGACCAAGACCCAACCCAATTTATCAATCCAGAACAATCCCACATTGAGACACTTAGAGTTTAAGGAGTTCACCCATGGTAATTTCAACTAGCCAAAGCCAGATTCCGAGCTTGGATCAATTTCGTACTGTCGCGGCACAAAAAGATAAGCGGGTGATCAGTAAGCACGGTAAAGCCAAAGAGCCGTCGACCTTTCATAAAGGGCAAAAGTTCACGGCAGTGAGTGACACCATATTGCGATCTACATATCAAAAGTACCACCAAGAAAATATTAAGACCCACCTTGATTTAAAACAGGCGCTGCTAAAAGAAGAAAAACCAGAAACGGCATTATTGGCATTCTCTCTTGTGAGCACAGCAGGGTATCGTGGCGAGCCTTTAACTGCGCGTAAGGTCCTCGAAGTCGTAAGCCTATTAGATGAAGTGAAGATTGACGATAAAGCTTATAAAAATCTAAAAAGCACGTTCGATTCGATCAGCAAAGACCCACGCTTACAAGTCAGCATCGAAAACCAATACCCAGGCAAAATGGACGGCTTAGGTGCTGAACTGCTTGAGATGGCAAAAGAAACAATCAAAGGGACTGGTATCAACGCAGTAATTAACTTGGCGTTACCAGGTGTTGGTTTGTTGATCGCCACGGGGCGTGAATTACATAAGTCGGCAGTCAATGGTGATGCTGAGGCGCACTATCACCAACTAGAACAGATTGCGCAGTTGCCCGGTCATGACCAAAGGTTGGCATTGCCGATACAACAAGCATTAGCGCACGAGCACGCCACTCAATCTGCTGAAGGTGCGGTTGGAGCGACCTTAGGTATGGCGACGGGAAGCCTTGGTGCATTTGGTGTCACCTCTGTGGGCACAACTGGTGTCCTTGTTGTTGCAAAAGAAGCGCTAGGCAGTGTAGCAGCATCTGGCTTAATCACTGGTTCTGGGTTTGTAGCCGGTCAAGCGAGTTCCTACTGTCTGAACAACGAAGTTCAAGAGCAAATTCACCAAGAACCTATGTCTGGTGTGTTACCTCGAATTGAAGTGTCTAACAGCAAAGGGAAGTTCTCCTTTAGTATGCAAGATGCTGCATCAGGACGTGCTTTGATTGCGTACCTAGGCCCAAAAGAAGACAAATCTATGACATCACCTCAAGCACCGAAAGAAGCTCAGGATATGGAATTGGCGCGCTTAACGCTTAAGAAAATGTTGGGCTCTGATGCAAGTGAGAACTTGGTGCCAGATGTTGGATCAACGAATAAATTGAGTATCGAAGATACACCGAGCCAAACTGAGTCAGAGGCCAACAGTGCACTTAAGAAGTTGCTCAAAGAAGATTGGGACTGGCTAATGCCAGCAGTAAGATCTATCGACCAAGGAAAGGCACAGGATATCAATAAGACGTTGACTTACAAGCTCCCTCTAGATACACCGAACGGACGAGTATACTTGGATAAAAGCCCGAACCTCGATCAAGGCCAACTCTCGGCGCTAGAAAAGCTTGGTTCACCAAGTCAGCTAAGGTTGATGTACTTAGCAGAAGGCTGGATTTAATCGTCAATATCATACCCAAGTTATTGACGATGAAATTTTTCCGTTACACGCTCCCAAAGGACGAGTTCCCTTGGTTTGTATACCTTGTTTAACAGTTTTTGATTTAGAAGCATTGGCTCTACAAATTGTTGCCTCGCTTTCAAAACCCGACATTCTCGCCAAGCCAAGTATCTCGGGCAATAGATTTGAAAGAGGATAAGCAACTCAAGCTGAACTGAAGAACAGTTTCAATAGAATCATATATAAGGTTGGCCGTTGACGGATAGTCCCTCATTGTGTGCCAACCTTTGATATTCGAATAGCCTATTATTATCCGTTAATTTGATATCAGCGATGATTCCGAGCCTAGACGAGGTATTGAAAGGGCCCCGCGATAGTTAATCGCTATTGGCTTCGCAATCAAATGCCACTTAGCTTGTACTCAGTTTTTATCTGCCCCAACACGAGCTTATTTGATGAAGCATAAGCACTGATCATATGAATGGTGTCCGATAATGTATTCACGAATATCAAACCAGCCTTTTGCGCCCGCACCGCACATAACGAGCCAAAAAGGACTTCAAACAGGCAATCAGTAACACCCATTAAAGTAAAAATATGATCTAATTGAGGTCGTCGAACTCTTGCAGAAAATAGCTATGGATAGCCTTAATAAGACAGATTTTAAAAAACTAGCAAGCCAACAAAAAACCATTCAAATGAAGGTTTGTTTACTAGCACTTGCCCACTTCAAAGAAGGTCACTAGCACACTCAAATTGCTAAATACCTCAAAGTCAGTCGAACTAGTGTAAACAAATGGGTCCAGACATTTCTTGAAGAAGGATTGGAAGGACTTCAAGAGAAACCTCGCACAGGCAGGCCTGCATATCTCAATGTAGAGCAACGAAAACAACTCAGCGCGTTCATTAAGACAGAAGCAGAGTCCCCTTCTGGCGGGCGCCTTGTCGGGAGCGATATACATGATTACATCGTGGAAAACTTTGATAAATACTACCACCCTAATTCTATCTATTATCTTCTCGACCACATGGGCTTTTCTTGGATAACTTCTCGATCCAAACAATCACAGCAAATCCAAGACGATTTTAAAAAATTCAAAATAGAAACGATCCTTAAGATCCTCGGTCATATTGGGCTGGAGAGTGTTGATGTCTGGTTTCAAGACGAAGCTAGATTCGGACAACAAAACACAACGACACGCTTGTGGGCTGAAACAGGAACGCGCCCAAGGGCGCCAAAACAGCAGCAATTTGAGTACGCTTACCTGTTCGGTTCTGTTTGTCCTAGCTGAGGGATTGGAGAAGCTATGGTTGTGCCTTGGGTCAATAAAGACATTATGATCTAACACTTAAAGCAAATATCCGATATCACAGACAAAGGAAGGAAGGCATGCTGTAGTAATAATGGATGGCGCAGGTTGGCATACCGATGATATCGCCCACAAATTTGATAATGTCAGTATCATCAAACTTTCCCCATATTCGACAGAGCTTAACCCGATAGAACAAGTATGGAGTTGGTTACGACAACACTACTTAGCGAACCAAAGCTTCGAAGACTATGAGGACATTGTTTCCAAGGTATGCGTTGCGTGGAATAGGTTTCTTGAAGTGCCGAAAAGGGTATCGAAAATGTGCGCTAGAGAATGGATAGACTTGAGCAGTTAATTTTCCAGATTAATATCACTTACATTAAAAAAATAA
Source organism: Vibrio sp. 1F253 (assembly GCF_041439295.1). Lineage (NCBI taxonomy): Bacteria > Pseudomonadati > Pseudomonadota > Gammaproteobacteria > Vibrionales > Vibrionaceae > Vibrio > Vibrio sp. 1F253. Next base: position 6,925 of record NZ_JBGONU010000040.1, read on the forward strand.
AAGGAGCAAAGTAATACTGCTCCTTTTTGGTAGTAAATATTAGCAACCGATTATGGAATCTTTAGTCCAGTTTGTGGCTAGAAAAAATCACTTCAGATGGTGGGAACATGTTGGAAACCGGTGGATGAGCAATATCACCAAACATTCTCGCACCAAATGCTGAAGCTGCCCAAGGGTCTACAATTTTCACATCTTTATTCCATGAGCTTGGGTCTTTGATATCACTACCGTCCTGTCTACCAACCAAAACATACAAGTGCGTGCCTGAGTGTCCTTTCTTGAATGCCACTACTTCGACCTTAGTGTTTTGATTCGCATCACCCTGCATCCCTTGAATCATTTCAGCGGCCGCGGCAAAGGCAAACGTAGTACAGCAACCGGCTTTTGCGTCCTGAACGGATTTCGCAATGTTTTGAAGTGTCCCCATCTGAGGGCTATTGCCTCTTTGAGCCGCCACTTGAACCATGTTTGCTGACATGGTCGCTTTTTTATCTTGTTGAACTCTTGCTGGATTTGCGTAGAAGCCTTCTAGTCTTGGCTTCGCTTTCGCTTGATAGAACTCAGATCTCTTATCACCGAAGGTATTAAGGTCAGTACAAGCGAAATCACCCAACTTTTGCAGTGTAGCTTGGTGCTTTCTAATCAAGGCATCTGCTGGAGCGGTTTTACCTGCGCTGGATGGTTTTGAAGTGCTTGAAACACTTGGCCAATTCTCTCTAGGCCCTGTCGATAATCGCTCTAGGTCTTTAAGGTTTCCAAGAGTCAACTTATTTTCACCATTCAGTACGTTTTGCATCATAGCTTTGGCGACACCTTTTGGCAGACCTTGCTTAACCAATAGATCAACGACGATCGATTTCGCTTTGTTTTGGTGATTGATACGAGAGCTTACGCTTGTGTTTTTCGGCGCACCTTCTTTAACAAAGATGTCCTTGCCTCCGTGAGCCCGAACTTCTTTGTCGTCCGATTGGTTTTGTGTAGATAACTGTGCAGTGAGTTCGCTCAGCGAATGCATATGTGATGTATTGATATTTACCATAACCCTAACCTTTTAAACAGAGATGAAAGTATGCAGCTTTTTATGTTGCTCAATCGATTGAAACTGAGCCGTTAGATATTGCTTCCACAGTTCACAAAGCTCCATAAGCTGAGTAATCAGGATAGAAACACGACTCACTTCTGAGGTAAGTGGTATACTTATCTGCATGTGTACTTCATTGTTTTTAGGGTCTATACAGAACTGTACCCCACCTGACTCCCGGTATAAGAAGTTATATTCCAAAAGTGTTTTCAGTTTTTTAATTTCAAATGACTCTTCATCTTGGCAAACCTTGATTGAAAGTAACAGTTCTTCTCTCTCATCCAAGCCTTGAACTTCAATCTCTTTGCCTGCAGACATATATACTGTCCACATTTGATAATCATATGCAGTCACCCGTTCAATATCGAGTGTGTTACCAAGCTCAATTAGTAAGGTATTTACCTTATCCATACTCACCTACCATCCTGATATTTAATATTGATGTATCTATTTAAAATAAAAGATATAAAATTTCGAATTTAAATACACCTATCACATTATTTTATTTTCCATTGTTGCTGGTTAATTTTGTTAGATTAACCGTTTTTAGAAAAACAAATTCAGTATTCTGAACGAACGTTACTCTCTTATGAGGCGATAGTTAATAGAGCCTTTAAGATAATCAGAGTTCCCGTTGATGTAAGTATTGTGCTCAATAACAGTCACAGAATATGCCAGATATGGTCGGCTTTTTTTCATTTTAAGCCGTTTATAAAGATCGGATGGGAAGCTAAGATAAAACTAGAGAAATGGTAGAAAGGTACAGTGAATAGAAAGTAAAGCTCAAAAAGCCCAGCGTTTTTCTGAGCTTTCGAGAGTTAAAGATAAGCACGTCAAGACTGTATCTGTTGGCGCTCACTGAATTGCTTAGTGATCACCTGCTTAAGAGCTTGCAGTTGCCCGTCGATACTGGCATCGATAATACCGACTTCAGTTTCCAGTATGCACCCACCATTTTTGAGTCTCGCATCTGCAATAACGTCAACATAGCCGACCTCCGGGAAGTCACTGAGTATTAAGGAAACCTTATCTCGCACCTCTGTCACTTGCTCGGGGTGCACGTGCAGAATCACTTGTTTCTGATTACTGACCAGCTGAAGCGCTTCCCTCACCACTATTGCCGTTGTTTCCACATCGTCGAAACTACTGATAATTTTGCTTACGGCATCAAGCACTACGCCAGTGATTTTCTGTTCGACTTGCAAGTAGTACTCATTACATCGTGCAAGCGTTGACATCATAGTTTCTGCGCTCTCTATCTTCGCTTGATCGATACCATCCTGGTAACCACGCTGTCTTTCTAACTCATAAGCATCGTCAGCTTTTGTAATAATGCTCTCGGCTTTAGAGTGTGCAGCTTCAACCAAGTGTTGCGAATCTAAATAACTCACATAATCCTTTGCTTTGAGAATCTTTAGACCTGTAGCCAACTGCAAGTTGTCAGTTTTTATTTCAACAAATGAAACCATTGAGGGATTACCTGTTTTGCGATTTTCTTTATAAGTCGATAAGCAAGATCTCGATGCGTTTCATCGAACCAATCAGCACTGAGTTTTGTTTGGGTTAATGAACAATCGAGCTTGAACTGCCACCTTTGTACAAGCTCTGATGGTGATTTCTCCAGTAAAAATGTGACCCATAGATACCCAAGTTCACGGGCTGCCTTTTCAAAGCTGGCTTCATCTAAACTCGCCGGCAATGTTTTTTGCCAACCGTTTGGCCAATTTGAGATCATCATTGGCCCGTGTTGAATTAAAAAACGCGTTTCATCGACACCAAAAATATGATTGAGGCACTGCTTTGGTTGTTTCAAGACAACTTGGCGCATCGATTCACAATACATTGCCCCACCAATCAGCAAAAGTAATTTGTTAGTCGTTTCAACTGGAAGTAACACCAAACTATTAAATGGATGATTAAAAACATGATCAGTAATCGTTGATAGCTGCCATTCTTCAATACACCATTGATTGATCGCAGCCTGGTGTCTCCAGTCTTGGACTCGTAATAACCAAGGCTGTTTCTTGCTTATCCAACTCTCATCAATATAACTGCAAGGACAATAATTAAACTGATGATAAATCTGAGAAACTGGCGTATCAGAATTAACCACGTTGCGCATTCCTACGACACCATGCAAACGTCGCTGCGTTAGAACCGATGATAAGTAGTAACAAGAAAACGAGGATAGCAATCAAGTTACTTGCCGTGTCCTTGGTCACTTGAATAGACAAAATGCTTTCAAATTGCTTGCTTTGAGCCGTCACACGAACTTCCGAAGATGGTACTATGACAACGCTAATACGTTCGTAGTTAAGCCCTTCAATACTATTGTTCACTAACTGCTTAATTTGAGGTACATAAGAGTCGAGTGCCACATCCGCTGCGTGTTTAATAAACACTGATGCAGAAGCAGGAGTTGGACGTTCACCTGGACGAAGGTTTTTATCTTCAAGTACAATGTGAACGCGTGCCACTAACACTCCATCAATTTGTGACAGCGTTGATGATAGTTCTTGCGATTTCGCGTATATAAGCCTCGCCCTTTCTGCAATCGGAGACGAAATCAGGTCATCTTTCGGAAACACTTCTTTGAGTGTTGAGAACTGCTCTTTCGGGTAGCCTTTACGTTTCAGAGCATCAACCGAAAATGCGACTTGAGCGTTATCTACCATCAATTTTATGGTGTTGTCTTTATCCGGTTCTTTGGTTGCCACGACCCCCTCAGAAAGCAGAATAGACAGCATTTCATTGCCTTCTTTCTGGCTTACTCCAGTGTATAGCTCCGTCTGACAGCCAGCTAAAAATAACACGAGTAACATGCACACGGCACGTATTGTCTTCATCATGACTATTGGGCCTTCAACAATGTTTCTACATTCTGTGTCGTTTTACCTACCGTCTTGGCAATCAGCTCCTCTTGAAAGGTAATTCGACTCAACGCCCATTGCATCTGCAAGAGCTGAGCAGGGTCGTCACCAACCATTGCCATGCTATCGGTTAAGTTAGTTTTTGCATTGTCGATGGTGTTTTTCAGTTCGCTAATGTTTTCTAACAAGCCACCTTCTAAACCGTGGTTTCCCTCAGGCGATAGCATCGCTTGCTCGAAACGCTCACTAAGTCCCGCTTCAGCTTGTGCGTCTTGCACTTGCTCGAGGTTGGTTTGCATCACTTCTGTGTACTGCGTATTAATCATATCCGTTCCTATGAGAGGTCTAGTTTGTGGCTGTAACTCAACATGTTCTTGACCATGGCATTCTTTTGTATAACAAAGCTCAGTTCTTTTCGGACCACCTCCAATACTGGAGCTTGGGCAGGGATGTCTTTCAACTCACCCCAACAGTGCCAAAGCGCTTGTTCTTTTTGCGCACCAAGTGGGAAATGTTCAGAAAGCAACGCTTTCAACTCTCGGCGGTCTTTAGGGGGAGTCGCTAGCAAGCGCCCTGAAAAACTGCCCAACAGCTCATGCTTAAATAATGCCAACAATTCTGGTGATGCTTTATCAGTGCCTTTTGCGCTTTGTTCCTGACTAAAGGCATACCATAAGGCTTTTTTTTTCTCACTAGGCGAAATAAACGCGTCTTTAAGCGTTCTGCTAAGCGCTGCTGCGCTGAAGTCTCCAGAACGTTTTAGTGCTTCGTACCACTCTTTAATAGCTGCTGTTCTACCTTTAGACCGCGTGACACTATCCGTATTTTTTTTCGTAGTCGGTATGTTCTTATCTGGTGGGTTCTCACTCATCAAACGGTTCATCTTGTTCGCATCAGGTGTATCATTCCGGGGTGCTTTCGGCACCTGACTGAGCATGTTGTTGATTCCGTTGCTTTCAACCTTCATTAAAGGTTCCTGATGTCTTTAGAAAAACTCATGGCAAAGGCTTGGTTTTCTTCATTGCCTTTTAATGCCATATCTAACCACGATTCGGCTTTGCTTAAGAGCCCAGCTTTTCCTGCCGCTAGCGCAGCCAGACCGATTAAGTCTGGGCGTGTCACGCAAAGCGGTTCAAGTAAACGATGAGCGTCCTCGTACAAGCCACGATTCATCAAACTCATTGAACGAATCATAGCAACGACTTCTTCTGCATCACCTTGCAACTCAAGGCATTCCGCAATGGTATTTGCCTCTTCATGACGATGCAGACCGGTTGCCATCAACGCTGTCTCAGCCAGAAGTAAACACATGCCTTTATCCATAGGTTATACCTTCTGCAGAATTGATTGCATCACGTCTTTGATTGCACGTGTTGTGGTCGCATTGATGTTATATACCACAGACCATTTGTTGATTGTATGCTGTAGCTCTGCAAGCTTTGAAGGATCGTCTGCGTTCGTTTCTAAGTTTTTGATCGCGGTGTTTACCGCTTCATTCGCTGTTTTTGATTGCTGTAACAATTTAGCTTTAACTGCGTCGAGGTTAACGCCTTTACTCGAATCATAAAATGACATATATATCGCCTTCTTTTATTTGTTGTCTAGAAATGTTTCAATTACCGTTAATGCTGCTTGATAAGCCTCGTGCTGTTTGTGTAGCAACTGGTATTCTTTTGGTGAACAGCCAAGATGGAGCTGACGCTTTATCGCTGATTGCGCTTGCTTGAACTTAAAAATGATCACCTCTTTTTCTTGCTGCCCTGAATCGCCTTGTAATAACTGCTCAAGATTAGTCATTGTTATTTTCACCTTCATACTCTAGATCAATAGTGATTACCCGCCCGCGTTTTACGAGTTCAATTCCTGCCGGAGTAACGCTTGAAATACGGTACCCTTGAGGAGTGCGAGCTCCTACCATGTAACGAACATTGTCAGTGAGGATGACATAAGGAAATAGGCCAAAATTCACGCTACGAAACGGAAAATCGATGTTTGTTCCTTTGCTCACTTTAGGAATAGATTTCAAGACAAGATATGGTTTCTCGCCATACTGCTCTCGAAAATCTCTCGTTACACCATAAAATCGAGTTGTTTCAACATCATCAAGCTCGCCACGAACTTCAATACGATCACCGCTAGTAACAAGCTGAACTTTCTTTAAGAGCTCCGCTTCTCCTAACAACTCTTTTAGAGTAACCATGTATGCCCCCGCCCTTTGTAGCTCTACTTTCCAAGCGATAAGCCCTGGGACATCTCGTTCTAAGATCTGCTCAACTTGGTTCCAACGACTTGCATCATCAATGTAACCCGTTAACAGCAGCGTACCTGTCTCGTTACCATTTTCTACTTTTACTTGGTGATAACCGAGGTTTCGTAAGATAAAACGCACACCACGACGTATCTCTTCCATCGTTCTCAGGTCACTCTTGTAGTTGATACCTAATGCATCAATTCGACCAAGCAGTTGTACCTTTTGCGTTCTATCTTCTACGTAACCTTCAAGTACAGCCTGTAGAGCATTGGCATTCCATTCAACGCGAACATCGTTCAACTCGAGTTCACTAAGAATATTGCGTACCAAGACTATCGGCTCCGCTTCTGTGATTACGTCTTTGTCGCTCGCATGCACTTGGTCGTACCAAATACCTATAAAGATAACGCTTGGGATCAGGCCACAAATCAATCCGATGAGCAGCATTTTCTTCCAACCCGATGATGGTTTATGGCCAATTGGTTTCGCTTGCTTGCTTGCTACGTCATTTGCCATCTCAATAACTAAATCATCTTCCAAATAACCAACAGCAAAGGTTAAACGACCCACAGAAACCAAGGCTTTTCGCGACAAATCAACGCCACCGGCATCAACGGCGATAATTTCGTTATTGACTGAGACTTCTTCACACTCACGTAGTGAAACCGTTTCACCATCGCAAACTAAAACGAGGTGACTTGCTTTAATGCCAGAGTCGGTTAAGACTAAATCAGCGGTAAAGTCATCACTACCCAATACCAATGAATCGTTGGGTAAAGTGACTTCCACTCCGGAATGAACACCGGAAAGAATACGAATTTTCCATTGTTGCATTGAGGTTACTGCTCCTCTAATGGTCGAACGCAATGATTCTCTGAGCCATTACACTCTTTAATTTGTACTCTCCACCCTTTCTGCCCCGTAGGAAGCTCACATTCTGCTAACAACGATGACTTTCCTTGTGACAACAAATCTTGCTGATAACGTACTGCTTGTACTTCCTTTGTACAGCTGTACAAAGCAAGTGCTGATTTAAGGCCTGCACTGTTATTGGAAATACTATTCAACGTGCCAATCTTTGGCCTTAAGTCATATTCATTTCCGATAAGTACGTTGTCTCCGATACCATCGACAACAATTCTTGGTTCTATAATGAACATACGTACTGTTCTTCTCGTGGAGCTTTCCGTGCTTCTAAACAAAGCGCCGAGGTATGGAATATCTCCTAACAAAGGAACTTTTCGAAGCTTGTTGCTAATTTCATCACGGTATACTCCACCAATCAGCAAGCTTTGCCCCTGCTTTACCGTTGCCAAAGTACTAATTTCTGTTTTACGAATTGAAGGAACACCATCAATGTCACCATCGGGGATTTCCGCACCATCTTCTAGATGCAGACTCAAATTGATTTCAGGTCTTTCAACCAAACGGTCGCCAACGATGCGAGGTACAATTTTCAATAACGTTCCATAAGTCACTTTCTCTAGTGCTGCGGTTTCTTTGCCTATCAACTTGACATAAAATGTACTGCTGTTATTAAGGACCGCTTCCACATTTTCTTGTGTTAACAAGGTTGGTCTGGAAACCACTTGCGCACTACCTCTAGATTCAAGCAAACGAATTTGAGCCAATAAATAATTTAGGTTCGTCGCATCAAGCAGAGACTTAAAATTTTGCCCACTACCAAGCTTGACATCACCATTACCTACGTCACCAGTTGTTTTGAGGTCCAAAATACTGTTGTTACCCACTGCAAGACCAGCTCGCCAGTCAACACCCAACTGACTTAAGTCATTAGCACTAATATCAACGATAGAAAGTGCGACTTCGATCCTTGACTGCGGTTGATCTAACTGCGCCACCAACTTGTGATACAGCGGTAATCGAGCTTTTGTATCACGCACAATGATTGCATTTAAACCTGGTTCTGCTTCAACCGATGCACCGCTATGTAAAGAGACATTATTAGTAATTTTCTTAGGCGTATTGGTTATTACTTCTTCGTTCTTTTTCGCCACTTTAACCTGAGTTTGAACACCTGAAAGCACTCGGCTTAGTACCGAAGCAATCCCAGGAACCGTGACACCTTGGTCACGATAACTGATCTCTCGATCTGTCGCAGATGCATACTTCAAGGGAATAATATCGACAAACAATTCATCTGTTGAATTGGATTTCTGTACCAGTCTGCTTTCCAGTGCTTCTGCCGTTTGCACAACTAAATCGACGTATCTCGGTGGGCCAGCTAAGTAAACCAGCCCCTTATTTTCCGCTGCACGCCAGCCGTAACGAGAATCCCAAATCCCTGTCGAGATCAGGGTGCTACGTAATTCGCGAGCTGTTAACAGTTCGAGCTGCAACAATTGTGAACGGGTTTCTGTCGCTTTGTATACATGCAGCACTGCACCGTCGAAGTACCACATCAAGTTGTAAACCTGTGCCAGATAATCGAGAAACTCGGCTGGATCTTCTGGTGAAAATCGACCACTGGCTCGGTCATTTACCTTGTCGCTAACCGACACTGAAACACGGTAGTTTGCGCCAAAGTTATTCAGCAGTTCTTTTAGTGAATCATTGTCCGCGTAATAACGAAACGGTTGATCGACCCAATCAAGCTCAGAGGTATGTGAAGGAACTGCTATTATCAAACTTGAAACGTACACTACTGACAGCACGATTCTGCTTATTTGTGACTTTAAAACTGCAAGCATTATGGGATCCAAACACTGTGACTAACAGTATGATTAACACGTTGATGTTCGAGCAAATCATTGAACTGCTCCACTAAATTTACGTGCTGAGCAAGCTGCGTGCAAAGCTCTTCTGTCGTTGCACTTTCCATAATCATCTTCCCTTGCATAATCAACTGTTCTTTGTCATTCACCGTCAACGTGCTGCGTGTATCTCGCAACGTTTTCAAGGAGAGCTGCATACAATGTTTTAGCGCCTGCTCTTTTTGAAAATCAAGGTGCGATTCAAAATAAAATGGGAGCACGGTTTCCCACAAGATCCATGATGAGTGCTGGCTAATATTAAGCTGCATCTGGTCAACTTCGATATCATAGGAACCATTACTTGAGGCAATAAAATCCCCTTCCCTTAACGTTTCCGCTAGGGATTTCATCATTTTATCTAACATATTTAGTCCTATTTAAATCTGCCTGAGATTGTTACAAGCTTGCCCGCACTCATTGTTTTGAATATCAACGTAGTAATGATCCACTCTGCCAACGGTTTGCATATCTTGAAACCATTGCCAAATTTTAGCGACGGCATTTAGATCGCTAAACACAAGCTCACATGCATCCCAAATATCGCTCAGCTCAGGAGCTTGTACTCGAGCCTGGCTACACCATATTTTCCATTCAGATATAAATTTATCTGATATTCTACCGCACTCATATAAGCCCTTGAGTTTATCTAGAGTTGGCTTCCACTCTTCAACTAGTGCTCGATGAGATTCAATAACTTGATTTTGTTGCTCATTGAGAACGCGAAGTTGGTCATGCAATTCACTATGCTGATTCTCAATGAGATCCAACTGTTGTTCAGCAAAAAATGTGCTACTCGCTTCTCCGGACAATCTCATCCAATACTCTTTCTGAATACTCAGTTGATTGATTAACTGTTCAAGCTTGATGGAGTCTTGTAGCGCCCTCTGATCCGTTTGCTGATTGCACCATTCATTTAAGGTTAAATACATCGAAAGAATTAGTGTCTTAGGTGACGCTAGATTGAAGCGGTAACCTAATCGCTGATTAATGTAATCCAGTCTTTGTTCAAAAGAGTTCAACACCCGTTCGTCACTTAGTTGCCCACCCACTTCTAAGAAAAGGCGCATAGCAGAGCGGTCTAAACACGTTCCAAGCTTTTGATATGTTTTAATTAGCTGACTTGCACATAAACAATCAACAACATTACGATCAAGCAAGCGCTGCAGTAAAGACAATTGGTCGTAACTCAGAACACCTTCACTGAGTAGCTGTCTGTGGTTTACATTAACAACGTTAAGCTCTTGAGTTGATTTAGGTAAGCCCTCGTACCTTGCGCCTCGCTGCAATACAGTGACCTTCCTCTGCAGCACAATGTTGTTAGGAAAAAGCGAACGGCGTCGCCAATGCTGCTTTTTCATTTTAATCTTCTCCGTATCTACTTCGAGCAATCCAGAAGGAAGTAGAGATAATAGTTTTGCTCATCGTTACGCTGAGCATAATAGGGTTTACACCCGTTAATGCCTTTCAAAATTAGTCAGAAAATTTTAGTCGTCAGACATTTCGCTTAACAATTACTACCGGATCATCTCCAGAACGGACCTTACTTGGTGTCGTTCCAAAGCGACGACGGTAACTTTGTGTAAAGTAAGACTGGCTTGAAAACCCCGCTTCCATCGCAACATCGACAATGTTCATCTTGCTTGTGAGCAATAGTTTGTGAGCGTGTAATAAACGACGTTCACTGATCCAAGCTCTAGGGGAGATACCATAATATTCGTTAAAAAGCTCTTTAAACGTAGTCAGACTCGCACCAAACTCTTGAGCATAGTCTGTCAGTTTCCACTCTTTAAGATAATGAAGATCCATAAAGCGACGGAGTCTCTCTGAGGTTCGATTTGTCAGTTGTGATAACAACGCGTAGAGGTGTTCACCTTGGTCACCATGCAGTAACAAGATGAGCATTTCCTCATACTTTAAGCGCATAATAGCATCAGGAAAAGATTGCTCTTCTAGAGTATTAATCCCTAATAACGTCTGTTCTAACAATAAGTTTAGAGTAAAAGGGAATAATCCAGACTGTACATCCTCAACCTTTGGCAACGACATCAAAAGGTCACTATGCTTTTGCAATAGTTGACTCACCAGTTCATTGTCAAATTCGATAACCGAAGCCGCATATTGACCGCCTATCGGTGTGTATTCTAGTAAGTAATCCCCTTGAGAAAGATAAACCCCTCGACCAGCGACCACGTCTAGCGTACAACCCCCGGTTTGCACCCTCAATTGACCATTGTGAACGATAACAATATGAGACTGGCTAGAATGAAACACTTCATCGTATTTTTCATAGCAGCACGCACCATGAATTTTTCGCAAGTGCGAGTCGACCCTTTCGGCGTTTAGTCGGCCTAACACATCCATTTTCTACCCTTCATAATTTTAATTCCTCCAGTTCAAACAAGAGAAACTGTCGAAGCCAGCAGTGCGATTGCAAATGCAGACCGATTACCAATAAATAGTCCATAACACTACCATCCAACCCGAATAATAACGAATAACCAAGCGCTAACTTCGATAGCAAAAATAATTCTGGCAAAAAAGTATTTTTGATATCGTCGTGACATATTTTTGATAGTTAATTAGTATTTTCTAATTTTCAACTGGTGATACAAAAAGAAATTTTACATTAAACACATGAACGTGGTATTTTTAAAGTTCGCTTGATTTACATTCCAACCAATAAGTGCGACATGCTTTATTAAAGCACCTGGGGATAGCCATATATATTCAAAGGAACTGATGCTTACATAATAAAAAACCCAATGACCTTATTTTAAATATACCTAGAACTAGGATATCCTCCAACGCATTAAACATAATAATAAAGGAAAATATTACTTCCTAGTAATTATTATAAGCCTCTAGGTTTAAGTTGGTATATACACTGCCTTGCGTAAAGATATATCGCTCTTCCTTTTTTGCGATAATCTCACCTTGATAACGCAATATAGCGCGCACTTTCATCTCGCCATTTCCAGCTTGAATCGGAGCAATAACAAACGAGTATTGAACGGGTAACTGAACCCCTTGATACTCTTGTTGTAAAACAGTAAAACACTGACTATCTAAAACCTGACACACATCGACGCTTAGAAATGTACTCACTGGAGCGGTGTAATTATCAAACGTTATCCAACCAAATAGTGCTCCTTGAAGATGATTAGAAAACCCATTTGACACTGGGTTTTTGGTTGCACAACCGCTTAGCATCAATGCAAGGAATATTAAGCAATAAGAGTTCTTTTTCATAGGAGACAAGTATTCATCTAAATTGTCAGTGACAAAGTTATGGTTACCCATGGCATCAAAGCGGTTTAATCCAGTAATAAGGGGCATTTCGCTATACTCGCTATGGTTATCCGTTGTTATCTATCAAGGGCTGGAGCAATTTGACCACTGCAATTAGTATCATCAATACAGAGACCCCCCTTCGTATGGAGCACGCATAGCCTCTTTGCACGGTCGCGACTATCTACTTATGAAATACATCGTTTACTGGCACCATTTAGAAAAGGGCAATCGTTGCTTTGGCAGTTCGCCAAAGTAAATCAAGCAATCATGCTTCTCAAAAACATAACTGACCTCATCATATAATGCGCTGAACCCTCGATATGCAACATGCTTCCTATCCGTTCTTGCTAACTATCTATATTCTAATGAAATATCTTTATAAATAAAGGATGAACTCGATTGCATCACTTTTACACAAATCAATAAAATCAATAATTTAACAACAAACAAATAAAAAAAAAGTCCTAGATACCACTTAGTTTTATCCTTATTACCCGCCATCACTCACAACGAAGGGAATACATTTCTGTCGTAAACAGGTCTTGTTAGCTAAAGTTAACAATCCAAAATTATAATTTATTGACAGCAGACGACTTTGTTGCGTAATTCAGTTTTAACCACTCGTTAATCCTTTATATCGACAAATTCTTGAGTTTAAACTTCTTCTATCCAGCGAAAATTGAAGCGAGCCAAGGCGAGCAGATCATGACAAGAAACGAAATGCGTCAAACGCTTTTTGAGTATATATAGGTTGATTACTATCGAACGAAAAGGCAATCTTACGATCACCTTTTGTATTCATCATTCCTATTCATCTAGATAGATTCACAAATAGGTATTCTGGTGAGTCTATCTTAAAGGTTGGCAATGAACTGCTGGTTAAACTGAGCGTTTACTTTGCGGTTAAGCTGTTCGTATTTCTCGGTCAATTCAATTTGTTGAGTCTGTAGTTGACCGGTGGTCAGGTTAGCAGTGTGAAGCTGACGCATCTCTTCCATAAAGCCATTTGTTAGCTGGCTAAAGATGGCATCTTTGCCGATGATAAAGCTAGTGAAGTTCTCTTTTACAAACGCTTGTTCATCGCTACTCAAGTTTTCTAGACCAAGGCGAGCTTGATTCGCTGAGGTCACATCATCAAACGTCGCTTTTGCCGGATCAGTACCAGGATTTAAGTACGCTGCTTCATTTTTGAAGTCTTCTGCTGTATGTGTTTGTGCGTTTTCAATCAGCTTTTGAGAGGAGCCTCTTACTTCAAATGTAGACTGTACTGGCTTGTGGTCGCTGACATTATCAAACCCTTCAGTGATAACACTGGTTTCATGGTTTTGTAAGTTGCCTGTTTTATTTGTTAAGCCAGTATTATCGAGCTCACCGAAGTCAGGTCGGTCACGACCTTCTTTTTGTTTAATATTACCAGTGTGCTTATCAAGCTGCATGTAAGTGTGACTATTAAGAGGATTGAACTTAAAGCCATGCTTGGCTAAATGCGTATCATCATGTGCGACTGGATCGTACATCACATCAGAACCTTGAGCGGTGCGTTTTTCACGCTCATTCAGATCACCAGTGATCAGAACCTCTTCATGCGGTTTGCTCCCTTCCATCAACTTGTTACCTTCGAATTCACGTTTGACTTCTTTGTTAGAATCCAAGTGTGCAGAAATGACGTTTAGAGCTTGACCATTGATCTCTAGAGCCGTTTTTACGCCACCTTTGTTACCAGTGATACCCATGAAGAATTCCATGTTTCGACCACCGATACCATGACGGTATTCAGACTCTTTTTTGACGTTAATATCGACGCCGTCTTTTGCAAAAACGGACATTGAAGTGTAGCTAACACCTTCACCAAGACCTTTCGTCATAACTTTCATTTTGTTTTGACTCAGAAGGTTCATACCATCAAGTTCAAGATCGTTAGCAAGCAATTTAGACTCTTGTTCCGCAAACAAAACCACATCATAGTCACCTTTTTGAATCAGGTTCTGGAAGTAGTTCTTTGTGTCTTCCGGCATCTTTTGGTTTGCTTGGTTATAGGTCAAAGTTAAGACCTTAACGTTGCCGCTGCCTTCTTTTTTATGCAGTTGTTGATTCATCTGATTCAGCTTTAAATCACCGTTTTTTGAAGAATCGGCTTTACTAAAGAAACGATTAAAAAAGCTTCGGTTTTCTTTTTGTTTTAGAGTAACGTCACCATCGCTATTTTTAGTTACGCTGTACTCTTTACCAAATACAGAACCAAATTTAACGGTATCGCCTTCTTTGGCGCTACTTTTAATATTTTGAATATCTGCGAGGTCTAAATTACCTCGATGCTGGCTATTAATTTGAATTGTAGACATACATTAAACTCGTATTTTAAATAAGGGAACTTAAACAAAGATCCCAGCAGGAAGTGTTTCTGGGATTGTCTCTGCGTTATCCGCTTGTTCAATAAAATGGTGCCATTGCTCCATTCTTTCTAACAGTTGCTGAAAAGTGTTCTGCACATAATCTTGAGGTTTGTTTGAGAGAAAAATAACCTTGTAGCTCGTTAACCTTCGGCTATCGGGCATTAGACCGATACCGAAACCACCACGGAAAGGTTCCAGAGCATGTTCACCAATCGCGATAGCAATCGTTTCTGGAAGAGGGGTTGGCAACTCCACAGGGCTGGTGAGAGACATGTGTAAGCTAATGGTGGTTTCGTTCTTAAATACGGTTAAGAAAAGTGCTTCATCATGATTATTCGTATCCGATGATAACTCACATTGAAATAATCCGTTTTCATCAAAATCCACGCCGTTACCTAAAAAACTGATACTTTCCTGATAAATATCCATTGTGTTCCTTCTGTGTATTTTTCTGAGGGTTCTTATTCGTAGTGAGAAGAATTATAAAGATGAGGGAATGGCAAGATATTAAATACGGGCGGAAGTTTTTATACTCAATGAACTTTAAGAGGCTTTGATGCTTAATTTAGTTTAGAGACAGAGTCGCACCGTTTCGTGTGCTTCTTAGTCAATACGACAAGTTTTATAACCCAGTAAGCTTGTTCAACGCTTTGCTCATCGCATAAGTTTCACCCACCTGTGCATTGTAATTTCTTAAGCTCATCGTCCTCCTAGTAACAGAGAATGAATGCATTGTTGCTTAAATCAGTTGAACCTTTTCCAAGTCTTGTGATCTGATCCTTTATGGTAGTTAGAACGGTGGTGACATGGGTAAAGCGGAAAAGAAGATAACTAACTGGGCGGAATACAATAAGGCTCTGTGCAAGCGTGGTAGAGGTTTCCAGTATTCTGATACCGCGATTGAAACTGCCTTGATGATTAAGGGGATCTTCTATCCGCCATTACGTGCTCTTCAAGGCTTTATTGATTCTATCTTTGAGCTATTGGATGTTCCACTGACGTCCCCTGACTACACCTGTATCAGCAACCGTTCGAAGACAGTTCAGGTCAAATATCGCAATAAATCCAAAGGAGCTATTCGCCATATAGCGATTGACTCGACTGGTCTCAAAGTTTTTGGCGTCGTTGAACCTCAAACTGATTTGATCAACAACGCCGAGAATGAGTGGATTCCATACATCGCGGAAAATCTAAAGTAAAATGGCTATGAACTTATGCTAGGAGTGGGTTTTATTATTGGGTTGATAATCGCAACAAAGCGTAGATAAGCGTGTCAATGATCTCCTCAAGGAAGAGTTCTTGCTGACTCAGGACAAAAATCTTAACGAGTTAAAACGCTTATTGAAGAGTTGATACATACGTCTAACGAAATTAGGCGGCATTTCAGTCTAGGTGTGAATTTGCCAAATAAAATGCATGAAAAAAGCCAGTAACTTGCATTACTGACTTACTAAAAATTGCCAACCTACTTTAGAAGAAGGGGACTCTAATCCGCAGTGGTTTTAAACGGTAGGAGCAGATGCTCGCCATGCTTGGTTTTGGCTATCAGCAATTGAGCGAAACAGATCCCGCAGCTCTTTAAGCATACTATCTTGAAAACCAATATTTTCGTCAGCTTTCTGTTTCAATGCTTGTGCACGTGTCGCTAGAACTTCATCTTCTTTACCGCGAGCCTGAGCTTTAGTTTGCTCTACATTTGATGCTGAGTTTGCCATCTGACTAAGAGACTGAAGAATCGAATTTCGCGCTTGATTAGAGGTGGTAGCTTTGTCAAACTTTCGCCCCCCTTTTGTCAATTTATCAGTCAAATTACCAAGACGGTCTTGCCCGACATCCTGAACACGCTTTAACTGTTGCTGTTGAGTTTTCGATAACCCACCATTGTTCAACAAATCATTAGCCTTATCTACACCAGCTTTTTGTGTTTTCAGTAATGTATTAGTCGATGCTTCCGCTTTAATTTGTTTACCAGCTTTAGCAGAACCTATTCCGCCCAAAATTGCCGTTACACCGGCTAGAACTCCTGAAACTACAGCCATTGCGATCATCGCTTTAGCAGATTTATTTAGCTCTTGTGCTTGACTCTTAAGGCTCGCTACATTCGCTTCAACCGCGATTTCACGTTCAAGTGTTTGTTGTTCTCGGCTTAACTTCGAAACTTGGTACAGTAAGGTCATCAAAGCAAGAGATTCCGAAACCGTATTTGACGATGATTGAGTTCCAGATTGACCATGAAGTGCTTTTTCTAGGGTTTTCATAAGCAGATTTGCTGTTGGTGCCAAAGCGGTCATCAGCTTTTCAACCACGCGAGCTTGTTCTCCACTTTTCGGCGCTTTAGGTCTTTCCAAAAGATAATGTTTAGCACCTGACACCGCCGTCTCATCGTTACCACGAACCGCTGCTTCGGTTTTTGTCTCGGGGGCTTTTTCAACCTTAGTCGTTTTATCTATCTCACCCAAACCGTATAGATCTGCATTCCCAGTCTTACCAATTTTATCTAACATAAATTCTCCTTAAACCGTCGCTGGACGATTCATTACCGTTTCCATCGTTTCGCTTTTCGCCTGAATCATCTGCATGATGACATTCATCAACTCTTGGAAACCTTCCATCATCTTAGCGATTTCTTTTTTAAGCTTATCAATAACCGATTGAGTCAGCACCTTCTCCGCTTTCTGCTGAGTAAGATCCGCATTAATTTCTGTCACTTTAGCTTTATTATTGGAATGAACACTATCGGCAGAGCCTTTACCAACATTAGAAAGAAGATCTAATGACTCTGCAGCAAATCGAATACCTTTAGCTGTCGTCGTGGCTGCTTTAGAACCCATATCTGCAACTTTTGCCATATTAGCTGCCGCTTTAGTCGCAATATCAGTGATTTTTTGTGCTACTTTACTGGCACTTTTCCCCGCCAATTTAGCAATACCGCCCGCAGCCGCGCCGCCAAACGTCACAACAGCCCCAATAACCGCAACCGCAATCTCTAAAGCCATCATAACTTTGCTGAGAGCATCGACATTAATGCCAGCTTCTTTCATTGCATTTTGAACAGCTGGTTCTTGCATAGCCATACTGACTACACCCAATACACCACCGGCAATCATTAGTGCACCAGCTGCTGCTCCAACACCAGTTGCCACCATTACAGCGCCCACTATAATCGAAACTGCGGCACTGACCCACCCAAATATCTTGGAAACCAGACCCGATTTTTTCGCTTCTTTAGCCGCAGCTTCAGACTCTTTGAGTTTTTGTTCGTTATCCTTTATTTCTTGTTCGTGTTTCGCTTTCGCTACTTTTACTTCTTGGATCTTAAGCTTGTTTTGTACGCTCTTCAGTTTGTCTGTGATAGCAGCTAGCTCTACCTCAAAGTCATCGGCTGACCCTGCCAGGATTTTCACTGCTAGTGAGCCCGTGTTGTCGGCGACCGCATGTAAAACCTTGGCAATCGAATCAACGATTTTTTGTAGTTGATTCATGGCTTTCAGCGTTAATTCATTGACCTTATCGCTAACTGCAGCGTTCGGTGCATCAAGCTGAACTTTAACTTTACCAGTGTTCGGTACTTCAGATTTTTTACCTTTTACGTTTTCAACCGTTACTGAAGCTGACACGTGAGATGCAGTCTTAGTAACCTTATCTAACATTGTTTGACCAGAATCCGGTAAGTATGCCTGACTCTGAGTGCGGTCTAGTGCGATAGAATTCATATTCTAGTTACTCCTTTTGTTTTTCACCGCTTCTAACATGATGCCTGCGCGTTGATGCAAATCTGCATACTCTGGTTTTCCGGCAGACATCCCCTTCGCGCTGTAAAACCCACTCTCTGCCTCTGTTAATTGCTCAAGTTTTAGGTAACACTCTGCAGAGTGGAAAGGTGGGCGTGGGTCATTAATATCTACAAGCGCTGCATAACTGTAGGCGTCAATCGCCTGCAGGTACTCACCCAGTTCTTGACGAGCAGCTCCTAAACCAATAAAAAATCGTGCTTGGTAGTGGTCAAGCATGCTAAGCAGTTGGAATATCTTACCGGCTTGCTCTATTTTTCCTGATTGGAAAAAATTGAATCCAACAGCGTAAATGTGCTCAATGGTATCTGCTGATACATCGTGCAGCATTTTTAACGTTCCACCTTCCTCAAGAAACGAAAGGAGTTCCTCTGCTTGCATTTGAGATGGGTCAGTTACCGGGTTTTGTGTAGTCATGGTTATTTATCCTTAAATCGCTCGTAGGATTGCTTGCAAAATATTGTGGTACTTTTGAACAAATTTGTTCATAGCTTCAACAGTTGCGTTGTATTGGGAACTGATGTCGCTTAACGCAGTAGTTTTTAACTGTACAGAATCGTTAATTGGCTTCGACTTACTTGAAACCGAGCTAGAAAAATTACTAAGGTATTTGTTATCTGTATTGTTATAATATACATCGCGACTAACAGTCACTCCTGCATGCTCTAAAAATTGTTTGTGAGTAAAGTATTTAACTCCATCAGAACCAACCCTTGGAGTGATATGTTTTTCTAAATACTTAAACTCCTTACCTTTTTCAAACTTTTGTTGAGTCTCATATCCGAAATGTTTATAAGTAAAATGCTGCCTGTCTGGATAATAATGCCCACCACCAGTACTTGAGTTAATTATCTCCGATAACTTTGTACTGATGGTAGTCTGGACTTGACCAAATATTTTTAGTTTAGTCGTAAGCTCTTGGAGTTCCTCTTTCTTCTCGTTACGCTTTTCAAGACGGTTCACTCGACGCTCATTTAAAGAAAACAGCACGCGCTCATCAAAACGATCGCCAATAGTCGAATCAATCACAGATAACAAATCACGAGAGGTTAACGAGTGCTCAGCTTTAACATCTGCTTTCCTTTGACCGTCAGTCCCTACCGTTATTTTCTTTTCATCTTCTGTGATTTTACTTAAACGAGCTTTCAGAGCGGCTAGGTTACTCATCATTTTTTTATGACGAGTGGCAAAGTCGATACCAACATCTTTCCTCAACATCATTTTTTCAAACTGAAATCTTATATCTCGTGCTGTATGCTGTTTTATTTGGTCAACCTGTTGTTGTGGAGTTTGGAACTTCTGCACTTCGTGAAGACTGCTATAAAAGGCATCGACTTGAGTGTTTATAAGACTCACAGCCATATTCGAGAATAAGCTAGAGAGCGTTATATCCGTAGATGAGCTCCTTAGCTTTGCAATTGCCGCATCAAGTACTATTTGCAGCTTACTAACCGAACCTGCTCCATAAGCATTTGCGTATTGACCTTTTACTTGGTTCACCAGATCGTTCAGCCCTCCTCTAAGCTCCTGCTTAGACATACCTGGAAGCCAAGTGATTTTATTTGCCAAAAGTTGTGCATCACTGCCACTTAGCGTAAGACCTGCATTATTTAAAGATCTAGTAAGCTGTGCTAAAACTGCTGCTTTGAAGCTTTCTTTCGTTAATAAATAATCCGAGTTATTTAGCTCGTTGATGTCTACCGAACCTAGATTGCGAAATGCATTACGCAAAAAAGAAATAGCGTTCTCACGAACCTTACTAGAGCTCATTTGCTGAGAAAGTGAATTTATAAACACACTGATCTTCGCAGTAGCTTGTTTAAGTGCATCGGCATCTAAGTTAGCTATTTGTTCTTCTTGGGTACTCTGGCTTCCTAAGCGGAACTGATTGATAAAGTCTGTAGGGAGCGAATTGTCTACCTTGTCACTTAACTGCTTTTCGAACCAAGTTCGGAATTGGTAAGTAAGTGTTTTGTTGACTCCGTTTACCAAGTCTTGAGGTGAAATCTGACCATTCACCGCTTGATTTTGCAACGATTTCATCCAATGAGCAGCAGTATCAACTGCAGCAGTGCCAGTAAATGCTGCTTGTTTTTCTAGTAGTTTCCTCAATGAATTGGCATAAAGATCAAGGCTATCTTGTTCACTACGCCCTAACACCTTAGGCAATTGACTAATCAACGCCTTCAACTTAGCCGCATTTGGCTCCCCTAAAATATTAGCCAATTTATCAGCTAAACGATCCTGAAATGAGGTCTGCGGCTCTGGTCGAGGTCCTACCCCACCTACTGGGTTTCTTCTGTTTATATCCGTCATTTAAAAACCTTTAAATTACTATGCCACGAAGTAACACAGGCCGCTTGCGCCTAGAGCCTTCGGCATTAGTGCCGTGGAGCGGATGTTGTTGTTGTCTGCGGCGTTGTACTTCCTCGAGCAATTCATGTTCTGCTTGTTTCATCAGTTTGGGATCGGCGTTTAACCCATCAAGCAGAATATTTCCTGCTACTGGACCAACACCTAATCCTTCAAGTAGTTCATTGAACACTTCAGCTCTGTCATCTGCAGTAAGGATAGCAAGTTCTGATTTTTCAATGGTTTCGGTAAAGGGTTGCTTCATCTTGATACCTATATTAAAGCGAAGCATCTATTAGATGCTGTCAGTAACAGTCGAGAGTTTTTACTTTCTTTCTCTTTTTAAGTGGGCGGTAGTCACTCAGGCGCAAGTAGTACCAATCATCTTGTTCATCGTGACTCGCACCACAGGCTCCCAAATAGAATTGCGCTAATCTTTGGTTACTCATATTGCTACCACGCAATACGTCAACGTTGCCACGAATGATCCAGTTGAGTGGGTACAATCGGATAGCATGTTCTGCGAGTAAAAACAGTGCAGAGAAAGGATTGCTCAAACCTTGGTTTGGAGTAATTCTTCGCAACAAAACGATGATAATTTCACCATCGTCTACTCGGAACACGAGCTCCATACCGTCGTATTCGTAGCGATGGCCAAGTAAGATAGTGCTTTTCTGCCAGAAATAAGGCCTCACTTTGATTCCTGACGTCACTAAAGACTGACTGAGTACACATGCCATTACATTCCCACCCTGCCTAAAGGTTGAATATTAATTTGTTGCGTTAGTTCTTGAAAAGACAGCACTGGCAGATCGTAGTATTCAGATTCAATCAATTTTCGCACGTAACGGCGTACGTCCATTGACACCACTAACACTGGTTTATTTGGCATACGGCTCAAATCACCAACTGCTTGCTTAACGTCGCTGACAAACTGTTGAGTAACGGAAGGGTCAAGCGCTAAGTAACTGCCCGACGAAGTCTGACGAATACCGTTACGGAGCATATCTTCCAAGCTCTGATCTAACAGGTATGCTGGCAACATATTTTGACCGCTGGCGTACTTGTAACAAATATAGCGTTTCAAACTTGAACGGATGTATTCAGTCAACTGAACCACGTCTTTTTCTTTTTGTCCCCACTCCACCATTGCTTCTAAGATCACTCGTAAGTTACGAATAGAAATATCCTCAGAGACAAGGCGTTGTAGGATTTCCGTCATTTTTTGCAAAGGCACAATACGCTGTGTCTCTTTTACTAATTCGGAATAACTGCCTTCCATTTGCTCTAGCAAATAACGAGTCTCTTGGATACCGATAAAATCTTGGGCGTACTCTTTTAGCACATGAGATAGGTGGTAAGTCAAAATACGGTCGGGAGTTAAAAAGCCCACTTGGCTGTTTTCTAGTTTTACTTTATGACTGTGGTCTACCCAAATACTCGAAATTCCCGGTAGAAAATCGTCATCTTTCTCGTAAGGTATACCAAGCAAATCGATCTGCTCATTATCTTCTGTCACCAGCAGTTTTAAGCTTTGAATCCGACCGCGGGCAACTGGCACTTCTTGCAATTGAATCAAGTATTCACCGTTGCTCATCCCTTCGTTAAATCGTAAGTGAATCCCCGGGAACGGCACGCCGAGATCTAGGTACAACGCTCGTCTTACTCGTGCGAGCTCATCATTCAAAGCGACGGCTTCTAAGCTCTCTTGTAAGCGAGCATCCAAATCGATTAGCAGCGGTACCGTCATAGCGAACTCTTCTTGTTCACCTAGTTTTCCTTTGCTGTTGCGCTGAGGTGCCGCTTTGTTCGATTTGGCGGCTGGCGAGCCCGCGCCTTGGGCAACAAAACTTGGTAAGTCGGCACTGCTTAATTTACTTTGTTGTTTTTTGTTATGGAGTAAGAAAAAGCCGCCACCACCGACTACAATAGCAAGAACAAAGAAGGTAACCTTCGGGAAACCGGGAATAAGCGCAAACAACACTAGCAACACACCGCCAATCAACAAAGCTCTTGGTTGTGCTGTAACCTGTGCTCCGATATCTGAGCCTAGGTCAGAGGACTCTTCATTCGAAACGCGCGTCACAATAATACCGGCAGTAATCGCGATAAAGAGAGCCGGAATTTGCGATACCAGGCCATCACCTACGGTCAAAACAGCAAATAGCTCCAATGCTTCCGACGCTGACATGCCTTTTTGAGTCACACCTATGGTTACACCGCCAAGAATATTCACCACGATTATCACCAGACCAGCAATAGAGTCTCCTTTTACGAACTTCATCGCCCCGTCCATAGAGCCGTACATTTGGCTTTCTTTTTCAATCACTGAACGGCGATGACGCGCCTCATGAACATCGATTACCCCGGCGCGCATATCGCCGTCTATACTCATTTGCTTACCCGGCATCGCATCAAGGGAGAATCGAGCACTGACTTCCGCTACCCTTTCTGAACCTTTAGTAATCACCATAAACTGAACGATTGTGATGATCAGGAAAACTACGATGCCCACGACCAGGTTACCACCCACGACGAAGTTACCAAAGGTAGAAACGATTTGACCAGCATCACCTTGCAGCAGGATAAGTCGTGTTGTAGTGATAGAAAGTGACAAGCGAAATAGTGTAGTGATCAACAGAACCGCTGGGAATGCAGAGAACTCTAGGGGGGATGTAATGTAGATAGCAATCATCAATAAGACGACCGCTATACTCATGTTGGTACCGATAAGTACATCCACCAATGTCGTAGGTAAAGGCAAGATCATCATAAAGACGATTGCCAGTAGCATCACGGCAAGCATGATGTCTTTACGCTGCCCAACCTTGTTAATAATATCGATCAACTTATTCATTTGGTTCACTATTTAGAGATTTTATATAACAGCGATGAGCGCGGCGCGCGCCCTCAACATCATCTTGTTTCCAGCGGGCTTGGCTAAGACAAAACCATAAACCAGCTTCATTAGAGTTGTTGGCTTCCAACAAGCTTTCGCACAGTTCGATTGAACGAGCGTACCGCCCTAAATCCAGGCATGCTACCGCTAATGTTTGGCGAGCTTCTTTATGCTGAGGTTCGATTTCCAACAGCGCTTCGAGTAACATAATTGCTTGTTTAGGTTTTTTATATTGAACTTGGAGAGCCCCGTGGATAAGCAATAGCTCCACATCTTTTGCTTGTAACATGGGAGTTAAACCTGAATCAGTAGATTCAACGCCATGGTGAGATAACGTTGATCTAATTGAGTAGTTTGCAACGTTTCCGCTGCTTGAGTTAGCGTATGAGAACCATTTTTCTTCGCCAAGTCTTGAAGTCTTTGCAGAGTTATATCAAACTGCTGACGGTATTTTTCTGGGCGAAGTAAGTCTGTATGTGTAATCTTTGGCTTAGCGAGTGGCATCAAGTACTGCTCTGAAGGGCGAAGTTCATACAATTTCTCTAGGTGCGTCGCGATGGCTTGACCGTCAGGTAGCAGTTGAAAACGTTGTGGAAAGTCGCTTTCGACTTGCTCAAGAGAGATATGAGCAAAACTTTCAATACCAACGTTTAATGTACTAATCCGATTCATGAGTTCACCACGTCGTTATGCAAACGAACTAGCAACGCGAATGCTTGTTCTATGGTTGGTAAGGTAACTTCATCGCCTTCAATTTGCGCTGAGAAAACTAACGCTTGTTCATCGAACAGCCCAGTTTTAATAGTGAATGGCCACCCTTGCCCTGAATGACAAAAGCTCAGTGCCTTTTTAATTGACTCATTAGATTGATGCCATGGCAGCGCTTTTACCAACATAAGAAACAAACAATCCTGATATTTCTCAAGGTACAAGGTGCCGCTTTGTTCAAAGCTCAACTGAACACGTCCAGCCGACGAGAAATTTACGGCTTCAAGCCCCATTCCTCGGCAAAAATCATCCACTGACGCATCAATCCAATTCATCGTTCCAAATTTCCTCTTCTTCTAAATCAATCGCTTCATCAAGCACTTTTTGTATTGCTTGTATTAGGTTTTGCCGCTGTTCTTCGTCGTTAAACACATCAATGGAAATATGCCGAACTAAGTTGTGCAGTTCTCGTAAAAAACTAATTTGTCGCTCAATGGCCCCCAACTTCATGGCGTTCACTAAGTTCCATATCTCTTCGCTTCCCACCCAGCGCTGCTCAACTAAGTCGATGACATCCGACATTAAATCAGTAACTTGATAAGCCATGGCTTGCCTGCTGAGGTTTAAACATCTGATAGATATTACTAACTTGATCTTGAAGGGTATTCAGCGTCTTAAGTTTTTGCATATCTGACATCAAAAGCTGCAGCTTAACCGAATCAATATTACTGCCTTGAACACTTAAATCTGCACTCATACCTTGCAACATAAAGTCGACGGCGGTGGACACCTCTTTTTCACCAAATCGCTCAACCACATCCTTGTATGCCGAGCCTAAGCCTTGGTAACTGTGTACTGTGTCACGATAGAAACCGCGTAGTTGGTGCAAACTGCTAAAGTCTTGCTCTTTGCTATATTCATCAGCAAAGCTCGACACACGAATCTCGGTATCAATCTGAGACCAAGAATCTGGATTTTGCTCAAAGTTCAGAAGGGCTTGGTCAATCAGCGCCAACAGATTCTTACTTTCTGGGTTCGCTCCGAGAAACTTTTTTACCGCCTTTAATGCAAGGTACTGGTGACTCTTCTCTTCAGAAAAGCCATTAAGGTAAGCTTGTAGCTGCGCGATCGTTGATAAGTTGCCACCCGCCATCTTGGTAGCAAGGTCTTTGATCTTTTGGTTCTTCTCAAGATCAGGAACTTTCCTTAAATATTCAGACACCAACTCATGAGCTTCATTAACCCGAAGACCACCATCTTTTACTTTACGTTTGGTTAGATCTTTTTCTGCTTTTTCTGAGCCTAATGACGTCAGCTCCTCCATTGCGTCAAATAATGATTGAGTAGCATTGTGTACTCGGACGCTCTCGCCTCGATAGTTTCCACCAATTGACTCCCCAGAACGTACGTACTCATGACCGCTTCGAATTGGCGTGTCAAACTTGTTACCCGTTGCAATTTGATTGTTGATAATACTCACTCATTTGCACTCCTTTCGTACAATATGACTTGAGTGTAAATGTTGTATTTGCAATAGGCTGTCAAAATCAGACGTGTTTTTTTAGGGCATTTTTAGTTTTCTAAAAACTCCCGACCAATAGTCACTATAAATACTGCCCCATCCTTTCTACTCTATCACTACCAGTTATTACGCATATTTCCTAAATTGAACGATTTCTCATACATCACCGAAACGCAACAATCTGCTATCAAACAAACTCGTTTGATACAAATCCGCGGCCGAGTTACTCAAGTTACTGGCACCATCATCAAAGCCGTGGTTCCTGGTGTTCGTGTTGGGGAACTTTGTGAGTTGCGCAACCCTGATCAAACCTTGTCGCTTCTCGCGGAAGTGGTTGGTTTTCAGCAACATCACGCGTTACTTACTCCACTTGGAAACATGCTTGGTATTTCCTCCAACACCGAAGTGAGTCCACTTGGAAAAATGCATGAAGTAGGCGTTGGCAACCACTTGTTAGGTAAGGTACTGGATGGACTGGGTCGCCCGTTTGATGGCACCCAAAATAAAGAACCGAGTGCTTGGTATCCAGTTTACAAAGATGCACCGCCACCGATGCAACGAAAATTGATCGAAAATCCCATCTCCATGGGGGTTCGTTCGATAGACGGATTACTCACCTGCGGCGAAGGACAAAGGATGGGTATTTTTGCCGCGGCTGGTGGTGGTAAAAGTACCCTACTCGCCAAGTTCATCCGCTCCGCTGACGTTGATGTCACAGTTCTCGCCCTTATCGGCGAAAGGGGGCGTGAGGTTAAAGAATTTATCGAACACGACCTTGGTGAAGAAGGCATGACAAGGGCGGTGTTAGTCGTAGCAACCTCAGATAGACCTGCAATGGAACGTGCCAAAGCTGCGTTTGTGGCCACCTCCATCGCAGAGTACTTCCGTGACCAAGGTAAACGCGTCCTACTGCTTATGGATTCTGTCACTCGCTTTGCCCGAGCTCAACGTGAAATCGGCTTGGCAGCAGGTGAACCACCAACACGACGAGGTTATCCGCCTTCTGTTTTTGCTGCATTGCCAAGACTGATGGAACGTGCTGGCCAATCAGACAAAGGCTCCATCACCGCTCTGTACACCGTACTTGTAGAAGGTGACGATATGACAGAACCAGTTGCCGACGAGACCCGATCAATACTTGATGGTCACATTATTCTTTCTCGGAAACTGGCCGCAATGAACCACTACCCAGCCATTGACGTGCTTCGTTCAGCAAGCCGTGTAATGAACCAAATCGTGGATAAAACTCATCAAGCATCGGCAGCTCATATGCGTGAAATGCTGGCAAAATATGAAGAAGTTGAACTGCTGATTAAAATTGGCGAATACCAACATGGTGCTGATAACCGCGCGGATATGGCCATTGATCAAAGTGATGATATCCGAGCGTTTTTACGTCAAGGCACACACGAAACAAGTGAGCTCGACGAAACCGTGACTCAGTTACAAGGACTCGCGGGCTTATGATCGAGCAGTTACTAGAGATCAAAACGATTCGTGCCGAGCGAGCTGACAGTGCAGTTCAGCAGCAAGAGTACCGAGTCAACAACGCCCTCTCTATAAGGCGAAAATCCGAGCAGTCCGTAGTCGATTATCACCAATGGCGAAAAGAAGAAGAAGAGCGACGATTTACCAAAGCGAAGCAGAAAATGGTGGTGCTAAAAGAACTCGAGATATTGCGACAAGAAATCGCACTATTGAGGGAAAGAGAAGCCGATTTAAAGCAGCGAGCCGCTGAAGCCAAAAAAGTATTGGAGCAAGAAGCTCAACGGCTCAAAGAGAGAAAAAAAGAAGCAATCGCCGCTCATAAAACCAAAGAAAAATTCATTCAGCTAAACGAACAAGAAATCGCTGAACAAATACGTCAAGTGCAGTACCAAGAAGAGCTCGAACAAGAAGAGTTTCGTAGTGCCATTGTTTCATAGAAGGTAAAAATGCGAGTCAAACACGATCACCCAGACACAGCAGGATTTCCCAAAAAGGTTCGACAGAGTCCCGCGACTAACGTCTCGGAAGAACTTGAGTCTATCTTTAACAATGCTCTGAAGCCTAAAACTCAGCCAGCCAATCTTCAGCAAAAGAGTGCCAAAGACCAAGCTGATTCAACGGATTCAACGGTTTCAACGGATTCAACGGATTCAACGGATTCAACGGTTTCAACGGATTCAAGCGCATCTCTTGATGGCTTGTATCTCGATCCCAAAGACATTATTGACGGTTTCCCAAAAGGCTTGAATACTCAACCAGCGCCAATCCAGTTTGATGGTAAAGCCGCTACCTCTGTGCAAAACGTCTTGAATGGTCAGCGACTAAAGCCCGATACGACAGTAAAAGAAGCGGTAACCTTAAGTAACGCGCAGATTAACACAGAAGCGAAAGCTACGTTGTCCGCATTTGAAGAGAAGCTAAAACCCTTAAAGCGCATTGATTTACATCATTCAACCTCTGAAGTGGGCACCAAACTGCACTCGGCGGCGAATATAAACCAACCGACTACTCAAGGTGATGTGATCCTAAAGAGTATGGAAGCGCAAACACCTCGCAGCTCGGCAAGAAACGTGAACGATCTGATTAGTAAGTTGGTCGAAAAGATCTATGTTTCTCTCCCAACAGCGAACGAGAAGGAGGTCCGACTGTTTCTCAATGAAGGTCAATTGAAAGGTGGTGAGATCTCCATTAAGCACGACAGTTCTGGTTACAGCGTCTTAATTAAACAAGAGCATGCCCTTTCGCTAATCAACCCAAACGCTAAACAAGAATTGGTTGAGCGCTTACAACGCTTGGGGATTGAACAACCGATTCGAATCTCAATCAGCGAGCAAATGAACCAACAACAAGATCAACAACGTTCTCGACAACAACGCAGTATTTATGATGAATGGAAGCCTGAGGACGAATGATGATACTTAATTTCCCTAAAGTCGACGCATCAAGCATCTCGCTAAGCAATCAACTATGTGCGAAACAATGCCACTTTCAAGATAGCCTGAGCAACAGCCTGTCGGTTACGCTAGGGCCAAAACCTCAATTTACTGGCTATCGTTTGGCGTTATTCATTGGAGGGCAAACGATCAAAATAGATTTTTGTGGTGCGCAATTACAGTTGTGGTTACATGACATGCTTGACTCAACGGCTTTTGAATCACTACCAAACTCATTGCAATTGGCGTTACTCAATAGCCAGATTGAACCATACACCGATGTGATTAAACGTCTTTTTGGGCAGCTTCCTGTCTTAAGCAAGTTACAACCTCTTGAACAGCAAACTCAGCAAGAGAATGTATTGATGCTCACCATCAACCGTGATGACGCATCTCTTAGCCTCTGGGTGCATGAAGGTCGAGATGTGCTACTTGGCGCGTTGCCACAAGCACCATCTTACCTAAGTCAAAATATTGCACTACCATTCTGGTTGAGTTTTGGCAAAACACGTTTGGCAGTCAGCCAATTCGAGCAACTGGAATTGGGGGATGTGGTGTTTTTCGATGATTGCCACATCGCACAACATCAAGTGCTCTTTCAGATATCCAATCAAAACCTTTGGCGATGCCAACTCGACGAAACCATACTCCACATCCTAGATAAAGAAACCAATATGAACGATATCAATAGCTCTGAAGTACTTACCGACCACAAGCAACTGCCAATTGAACTCACTTTTGATGTTGGTCAGCAAACCATAACTTTAGAACAACTTAACGCGCTACAACCTGGCTTTACCTTTGAGCTTAACCAGCCAATTTCAAACCCGGTCACTATGCGAGCAAACGGAAGAATTATTGGTGAGTGTGAACTTGTGAGCATCAATGAACGCTTAGGTGTTCGCGTTCTCGAATTGTTTGGCGGTAGTCAGGAGCCAGCATGATCCAGTTACCTGATGAACTGAACCTAATCGTCACGCTCGCCCTACTTGCTTTGGTTCCTTTCATTGCAATGATGGCGACCTCTTTCGTAAAGCTTGCTGTGGTGTTCTCTCTATTGAGAAACGCACTGGGTGTACAACAAATACCACCCAATATGGCGCTGTACGGATTGGCGATAATTTTGTCGATCTTCATTATGGCACCAGTAGGATTTGAAACCTACGACTACGTTACACAACATGAAATATCCCTAGAAGATTCCGACAGTGTTGAAGGGCTGATTGAAAGCGGACTGCAGCCATATCGAGAGTTTTTGAAAAAACACATCCGTGAAACTGAAACGGTGTTTTTTACCGATGCTGCGAGAACCTTGTGGCCACAGAAGTACTTCGACCGCTTAGAGTCAGACAGCTTATTGTTGTTACTCCCCGCCTTCACGGTCAGTGAACTAACTAGGGCATTTGAGATTGGTTTCTTGTTGTATCTGCCCTTCATCGCTGTCGACCTAATCGTGTCCAACATCCTACTGGCAATGGGGATGATGATGGTATCGCCGATGACAATTTCGCTACCATTCAAACTACTGCTTTTTGTGTTACTTGACGGTTGGACCAAGCTAACTCATGGCTTAGTACTCAGCTACGGATAGTGAGGAGAGAAATATGAATCCGGCCGAAATAATCCACTTTGCCACTCAGGCTTTAACGCTTGTTCTATTCTTGTCGCTGCCACCGATTCTGGTTGCGGCGTTTGTTGGCACCTTAGTCTCACTCATCCAAGCACTGACTCAAGTTCAAGAACAAACGTTGGGATTTGTCGTTAAACTGATTGCCGTCATAATTACCTTGTTTGTTACCGCACAGTGGTTGGGCGCCGAGCTGCATTCGTTTGCAACATTGACCTTAGATAAAATCCCGCAAATACGATGAGTTACGATGATTTGCACCACGCACTGTTCCTGTACAGCTTAACGCTTCCTAGGTTAATGGCTTGTTTTATATTCCTGCCGATCTTAAACAAGCAAATGCTGGGTGGCACCATGGTGAGAAATGGAATCTTGTGTTCTCTTGCACTTTTTATATTTCCTATAATTAATCAACAAAATTTACCTGCAGAAACGGATGGAATCTGGTTAATGGTTATCTTGGGGAAAGAGGTGTTATTGGGTCTGCTCATTGGCTTTATTGCGGCGATCCCCTTTTGGGCAATCGAGGCGGCAGGCTTTCTCGTGGATAACCAGCGAGGCGCAGCCATGGCGAGCATGTTTAACCCCACCCTCGGTTCGCAATCGACGCCAACGGCGGTATTGTTGACTCAAACTCTGATCACTTTGTTCTTCTCGGGCGGTGGCTTTGTCACTTTTCTTTATGCGCTATTTTCCAGTTACTCGTCATGGCCTGTGATAGGTTTTTTTCCAACCATAACAGAAGGGTGGGCACGCTTTTTCTACGACCAATTTGAGCAATTAATGTGGCTTGGAGTTTTGATGTCTGCGCCTATAGTACTGGCGATGTTCCTTGCCGAGTTTGGGCTTGCGCTCATCAGCCGATTCGCACCACAACTCAACGTTTTCTTCTTGGCAATGCCGATCAAAAGTGCCATCGCCAGTGTGTTATTGATTGTGTATCTGGCTCTGATGATGAACCACTTTCAAGCACTTTTCTCTGAAATCGCACTGTTCTCAGAGCAGCTAAACACTATTTGGTAATCGCTAGAGTCTGCTTATCTCTCGAACTTATTTTTGCAGCGACTTGTAGATTGTTCTTGCAAAAATAGATGCTTTGAAATGTGGTAACTCTATTCGATAAACCTATAATGCAGTGGAAAGAAACCACAAACGCCGTCCAAAGAGTTCAGCTAAAACGTTTTACTCTTTGTTGAGAGGGATTTACTTAGAACGATTCGGCGAAAAGGAATTAGCCGTCCGCCTCTCACCTGATTAAAACGCTTTATCTCGAACAAAATTCAACCAAAATAAATAAACAGGTCCTAATAATGAGCGGAGAAAAAACTGAACTCCCCACCCCAAAAAAACTCAGGGATGCCCGCCAAAAAGGGCAAGTTGCAAAAAGTCAGGAAATCATTTCATCTTCATTGATTCTGTCTTTGATTGTCGTGTTGTTTGCATTCGCCGATTACTATATGTCGCACATATCTGCCCTAATTTTACTGCCAAGCAAATTGGCATATCAGGGCTTTCAAGATGCACTACTCGACGTAGCTATCGCCATCGCCAAAGAAATGGTTTATCTGCTTGCGCCGATCCTCTTGATTGCAACCTTAGTCGCCATCATGGCTAACATGGGACAGTTCGGCTTTCTATTTAGTGGCGAGTCTGTCAAACCGGACATCAAGAAGATCAATCCAGTCGAAGGGGCAAAGCGAATTTTTTCGTTAAAGAGTATCATTGAGTTTATTAAGTCCATTCTCAAAGTTTCGTTACTTTCATGCATTATTTGGATAACGCTGAAAGGTAACTTAAACACGTTACTGCAGATACCTACCTGTGGGTTAGAGTGTGTACCGATCATCACTGGCGTATTAATCAAACAATTGATGATTATCTCTGCGGTAGGCTTTATTGTGATTGCCGCAGCCGATTTTTCTTACCAAAAGTTCGACCACACTAAACAGTTAAAGATGACCAAAGATGAAGTGAAACGTGAATACAAAGAGATGGAAGGCAGCCCTGAAATAAAAAGTCAACGTCGTCAACTGCACCAAGAAATGCAAACTTCTAACCAAAGAGATAACGTTAAACGCTCGAATGTGCTGGTTACAAACCCAACACACATTGCCATC
The DNA here is from genome assembly GCF_041439295.1 of Vibrio sp. 1F253. Taxonomy (NCBI): domain Bacteria; kingdom Pseudomonadati; phylum Pseudomonadota; class Gammaproteobacteria; order Vibrionales; family Vibrionaceae; genus Vibrio; species Vibrio sp. 1F253. The sequence goes on from NZ_JBGONU010000040.1 coordinate 39,522, forward strand.
GGTTTGTACTATAAAAAGGGCGAAACACCTCTGCCTGTGATTACCCTAAAAGAGACTGATGCGATGGCAAAGCGTATGATTGCGATTGCCAAAGAAGAAGGGGTTCCGGTGATGCAGAAAGTACCGCTCGCACGTGCGTTATATGCGGATGGGCAGTTAGACCAATACATTCCTGGCGATCTTATTGAAGCCACCGCAGAGATCCTGCGCTGGGTTGCGTCTCTGGAGCAATCTGAAGAGCAATAAGCGAGAAAACTATGTGGTTCAAGGTAAATATCGCTAGTACTCGACTCACTCAACTTGAAGATACAATTTTTAAGACATGAAAATGATCCATTTCTCCGTAAGCTATTGGTTGTGCATTACACCAGGCTCAATCGTAGAGCAAAGAAAGTAGAGGTCTCATTTAAGCCAAAAACGAGAAAAGCAATACAGCACCTAGCCATTGATGCGACTGGCCAATGGTTGATGGCGAAGGTGAATGGAAAGTCAAAAACGCAAGACAGATGGCAAGCGGAGAGTTTGTCGATATCGTATAACTCAAAGCATGAGCCGTCGTGGTAATTGTTGGAACGCCTGTTTTGAAAGCTTTTTCCACTCAATGAAAGTAGAAGCTGTCCAAGACGAGCCGATAATGATGCGAGAAGAGATGCTTCAAGCACTCTTTGAATACATCGAAGTTGTTTATAATCGAACAAGAAGGCACAGGGCTCTTGGGTATCTAAGCCCAATTAACTTTGAAAAACAATATGTCGCTTAATACCTTCTCCAGTCTAACTGGAGCAGATCATTAGGGCGAATGTCAAAGCTATAAACAAAGTCATAGGGCTAGGTATGCCTGTTAGAAGCTAACTATTAGTCAAATATGGCGTCGTTGAACCTCAAGCTGATTTGATCAACAACGCCTACAAGAACAGATTCACACGATTGAACATAATGATAGTGGCTATATACCCAATCAACTTGAAGATGCAGGCTTGAGAACTTGAATTTATCATTAATTCGAGATGTCAAAGAGCCTGCGATCTCTGGAAGAGTCACAGTAAAAAATTGACCTATTGCCGCCTTGAAGTCCCGTTTGCTTTTGAAGTAAACATTGTTCCTCGACTTCTCATTCATTACTTTCCATAGCCGCTCTATTGGGTTTAGGTTTGGGCTATAAGGTGGAAGATAATGCAGTTCGATATTTAGGACAAACGCCGCATCTTTGACTAAGTCACTGCGGTGATATCCTGCACCATCTAAGATGATATGAAGCTTATGGGCTAACAGATAGCTCTCTCTTAACTTACAGAAAAAGCGAACAATACTTTCACTGTTAATGCTTTCGTAATCGTGAACAATGGTGGCACCAATATCCGACAGGTTCAGTGCACCAATAATGTTCAATCTGCTGCGATTACCCGTTGTTTCAATCACTTTATCCTGACCAGTACGTATCCAGCCATGAGATATTTTGGTTGATAAGGTTGGGTGAACAGCGTCGATAAAAACTATCGTTTCACCCTTACCACAGCGGCTCTTCTCCGCTTAGATGAGTCTATAAACTAACAATAAAACCGCTAACACATTGATTTACAATCGCTTCCCACCTTATATATCAGTGTTGTAGTTTGTCGTTATTATCTTCCGCTCTATTTAACTTTAAAGGCCAATCCGTACAGTCTGTAACGCTTGAAGAAAGCTCTCATTCAGTACTCGTCAAGTGCAAGCGAGATAGACGCTGTAAAGTTGTTGATCCTGAGACTGGAGCTCCGCGCACCGTCGACCACTACGTTCACCGTCGCCTGTCGGATTTACCTGTCAGTGGTCGCCCTTGCGTTATAGAAATTGAATTGGCTCAGACAAGGGATAGGCTCGGCCGAAGGTTGATTGAAGAGGCTGATTTTGTTGATAAGGGGAGTCGTTATACAAAGAGGTTCTGTCACTTTATTAGTGGACTGTGCCGCTATATGAGCATCCACGCAGTGTCGAAGCATTTAGACATACGCTGGGAAACCGTGAAAAATATCGATAAAGCATTCCTTCTCTCTACCTTGCCTGCTTTAGAGCCTAAGAAGTTGACCAACCTTGTTCATATTGGCGTTGATGAAGTCGCCAGGGCTAAAGGCCATGATTATATGACCGTCGTTTATGATCTCGTTTCAGGACAACTTATTTGGGTTGACCATGGGCGGACTTCAAACGTACTCATCAACTTTTTTGAACAATTATCACCGCAAACGAGAGACGGCATCCAAGCGGTATCAATGGATATGGGGCAATCTTACCAATCAGCAGTGAGAAACGCTCTTCCGAATGCAGACATCGTTTTTGACCGGTTTCACGTTATGCAGAACTACTCTCTTCTGATAAGGAAAGAGCGTAATAAAGCGTTTAGGAAAGGAACACATGACGAGAAGAAAATGCTTAAAGGGACGCTATTTTTACTCCTCAAAAATGCGCCGAAATTAAGCGATAAGCAGTCAGATAGGCTAGATGATTTACTGGAAAGCAATAAGACTCTTTGTACGATTTATATGCTCAAAGAGCAGCTTCAAGCCTTATGGGATGAACGTAATTTTGACTTGATGATCGCAGCGCTTGATGCGTGGTGCCAGCTTGCTAAAAAGACGAGGATCTTATCTCTCATCAACTTTGCAGACGCGCTTTGGGAGAGAAGAGTTGGGATCTGCAACTATGCAAAATATAAGCTGACGAATGCCCGAGTGGAAGCAGGGAATGTATCGATAGGTCTTCTTAGACGGAGAGCCCGAGGAGTAAGGGATACTGATTACTTTAAATTGAAGATTAGACAAACCTCAATCCTAGAAACTCACTCTACCATTTATCCGGAAATCAAGCTCATCTAAGCGGAGAAGAGCCCCACAGCTTGCCTTTAGTGATTTATAACCATCTATGAAGGCTTGTTGTTTTGCTTCATCAAACTTGTGTGGAACGCCTTTCGGCTGCTTGTAGCTAAAGCCATTGTGGTGAAGCCATTTGTTCATACCTGAAACCGTATAATCAAGTCCAAATGTCTCTTTAACATAGGCGACAATTTGATGAGTATGAGAATAGGTTTTCTCAGTCAAATGCTCGATTAGGTGCATGGTTTGAGTAGCAGAAAGTTTACTTTGGCTTCCGCCATTTTCAGGCTTAAGTTTTTCAGAAAGAACGTAGTCACTGAGGTGACGTGCAACGGTCGATTCATTAATACGAAGGGCTTGTGAAATCATAGTCTGACTCCAGTCTTCAGAAGCTAGCAAAACAGCCTTAATACGGTCGCAAACTCGACTGTCACGTTCATTGTCGTGCATTTGTCCGAGTTGTAGTTTCTGTTGAGGAGTCAGTGCAATTTTCATGGCTCGTAGCATGATCCTGATTCTAAAGAAAATCAAGCATCTTCAATGATCACGGGTATAAATACCAATCAAATTTGCTCTAATTATTCATTTTTTGAATTGATATTAAATTTAAATTGATATTAAATCTGAATTGGGTTTCTATATATGCGATTTAACGTAATTATAAATATAATGGAGATATAAATGAAAAAAATCATTGCAGTAATACTTCTAGGAGTAACATGTTCTGTCTTAGCTAAAGAAGTGCCGGTTAATTCACCAGAAGTAGATTTGTTGCTTAGCAATAATACTATTCATGGTGTTCATTACGGGAAAAAAACAGTTCAATATTTTTCCGATTCAGGCACAACGTGGTGGATGAGTAGTGGTGATGTAAAACCCAGCGAAGGCACATGGCGCATTAAAAATAATAAATATTGTTCAAACTTTGGTAGTGGGGAAAGCTGCTACGAGGTTGTCCATGATAACTCACAAGATATCTATTACTTTTTAAAAGGCGATTTCCGAGCTCCGTTTATCCCTCGTGAGGGATACACGTTTAGCTCGGTAGACTAGTTGTTTCATTTATTTAACGTAACGGCACTTAGTGTGGCCCAAATTTAGACACAAGAACAGCTCCCTATTAGGAGCTGTTCTGCGTTACGGAGTCACGCAATTGAACATAGGAATAATGAACACCAATAATTTTTTTTAGTGAGTTTTTTAAAACGTATGTCTTTTTACGGATAACCTTGTTTTTCTTAGATTCATCACTACATCAAATATGAACAATATTGCTGTTAAACTAGTTTAAAGGTTTTGTATGGCTATCTATGTAGCGCCTGGTAATAAAGTCGGGCGAGATGGGGCTCTTTTCAAGAGTGTAAAATTAATACAACAAATCATACGGTTGTAGTAAAATATGGTCGGTATTGTACTATCCGTGATCATGAAATAGCGCCTCCAACAAGTACTGCAGCGCGACATTGGTTGCAGATTTATAGAACACCAGATAATACGGAGTAATGTCCGTAACATTATCGTAGAAAGGTCGCTTAGCGGCCTTTCTGCATTTGTAAGTATTAGGTAGCCTCCTTGCGGCTTTGTTGCGTAATTAAATTTAGAGATAGAGCTACCCCGTTTCGCGTATTTCTTAGTCAATACGACAAGTTTCAGGCACACCTAACCCAGTAAGCTTGTTCAACGCTTTTATCATCGCGTAAGTTTCACCCACC
>NZ_JBGONU010000041.1:0-43653 GCF_041439295.1 Vibrio sp. 1F253
TTTGAAAAGCGAAATGTCGCTTAGCTAAGTGTCCAGTCTGACTGGAGCAGATCAATTTACTCTAAACCTATCTTATCTAGTCGAATGGTTAGCCTAAGTAGTGAGCCTATTGAAAGCCACTTATTAATGAAGGGACGAAACCTGGCTTATTTTGAAGACTCGAGTAACGCGTCTTCTGTGAAATCGCTTCTCCCATTTTCTTCTTTTAAGTCATATTCATCCTATCAAACCGCGATTGCTGCTGTAGCTCGAGAGAACGCGTTAGCCATTGTTGATGATGGAGTGTTACTGCACAACAAGTTAATGAATAGCCCCTATGAGTTATTTTTGTCGGTCAACTTACATGATGGTTTACCCTTAAATAATTATGTTATTGCCTTGCTGGATACGCCTGAAAATAGGAAGTTGCTGGGTATTATCAATAACGCTATAAACCAAGATAACTCAAGCAAGCTTGTTAATATTCGCAAAAAGTGGTTGAACGAAATACAAAGGCGTCTTCTGTTAGTCGTTAGTAAAAACAAGCTGCTATTAACTGAAAAAGAACAGCAGTTCCTTCTTCTTAATCCGAACATATATGTATCATCGACGGCAGACTCTAAACCTATATCTTTCATGAATAGTGAAGGTAAGCCTGATGGTATTTCGATTGATATATTGAGTGAAATATCCCGACTTACGGGGTTAAACTTTATTTACGACAACGACCTCGTTTTACAGGGCAACCAAGCTCATCCAGTTTCTCTTCCAGTAATTCATACTAAGGCGACACCTTCTACTGGTGACGATGAGCATCACCTCTATTCTAAGCCTTTCATGGTTGAGCCGTGGGCACTGGTTGGTAAAAGTGATACGAGTAAATTGGCGGTATTCGGTGAGTTAACGAAGAGCTCCGTTATTGGAACTATAAACGACAGTGTCGGAATAGAGCTTGTGAAACGCTATTGTGAGGCTTGCCCAATTAAGACCTATAGCTCTGAGTTGCTTTTGCTCGATGCCGTGGATACAGGAGAGGTAGACTCAGCGATGCTTTCGCTCTATTTAGCGTCTCCTCTATTACAGGGCCAGTATTCAGGGTACTTACGCGTAACAAGCCTGCTATCTAAAGACAACGATATTCCAGTCGCCTACAGTGTCGAAGCCGACCAAGAAGTGCTGAACAATATTATTAACAAAGCGCTGTTCGCCATACCTCATCACAAGTATCAGCAGATCAAGAAGCATTGGTTGGATGTGTCTTATGAATCAGGCGTGGATACGGCAGATGTTATCTTGGGTGCTGCCATTTTAATCTCTGTAGCATCGGTGCTCATTATGCTTGTAATGGCATGGAGCTGGAAACTAAGACGTGAAGTTGAAGATCGAAAGCGAACTGAATCCGCTCTCAAACATCAAGTGGAGTTCGAGCGTTCATTGTTGGACGCAATGCCGTTTCCTATTGTTGTGCGTAACTTGGATAACCAGATAATCAGTCTGAACAGTGCCGCGCAGCAGCTTACTGGTTTTGAGTTAATCGAAGGAACTATCGTTAATAACTCCGATGAAGACACAATGATCCATCACGGGGTTGTTTTGCCTCGCTTAGAAAAAGAAGTCGTTTCGCCGCAAGGCAGTAAACACTACGCGTATTGGAAGTGCCCTTATATCTCCAACGGGAATATCGAAGGCTCAGTGACCATTCTTGATGATCTTACTGAGCTTTACGAAGCGAAAAAAATTGCAAAAAGTGCCGATGACCGAGTACAGAAACTGGCGAACAATTTGCGTGGCGCGGTTATACAGCATATTCAGCCCAAACGAAGTCTTCACGATATTGAATTCGTCTTTATTAGTAATGGGGTAGAGGAGCTTTTAGGGCTTACTCCTGCTCAATTGCGCCGCTCTCCAATTAGTTTTTTCGCACCGCTTAATGCTCAGGATCGTCGAACCTTAATTAAGAAGGTACGTAGTGGAAATAAAGAGGGAAAATTAAGCCTCGATATTGGAGTGAATATTGATAACCAAAACCGATGGCTCAATTTGCAGAGCAAGATTTCTGATCTTGGCGATTATTATGAATGGGACTCTGTTCTTACTGATATAACAGAGCTTAAACAACAGCAAGAAGAGCTAACACAAGCAAGACAAAGTGCTATCGCCGCAACTGAGGCCAAGTCTCGATTTTTGGCAAACATGAGTCATGAAATCCGCACTCCATTGGGAGGGATTGTTAGCTTGTTGGAATTGTCAGAGCAATATGAAGTTGGTTATGAAGTTCAGAAAATCCATACAACGCTGAGTCAATCGGCGAATAACCTACTGCATATTGTTAACGATATACTCGATTTCTCGAAAATTGAAGCCGGTAAGCTGACCCTAGATTATCAGCCTGCAAGTCTAGATACATTGACCCTTAGAGTGACTCAGTTGCAGGCGAGGCAAGCTCACGCCAAAGGGTTACAGTTCAAATTTTGGTTAGACCCTGAGTTGAATGATTTAGTCTTAATGGATGATATTCGTATTGGACAGGTTTTAAATAACTTGTTGAGCAATGCCATTAAATTTACAGAATATGGAACCGTAGGTTTAGCGGCAAAGTTACTCGACCTGGATGGTGAACAGCAACAAATTTGTTTCGAGGTGTTTGACAGTGGCATCGGTATCAGTGAAGAACACATTCGAAACCTATTCCAACCTTTTGTTCAAGCCGATGAAGGAACCACGAGGAAATATGGTGGTTCAGGCCTTGGTTTGACTATCTCGAAGCAACTTATTGAACAAATGGGTGGCAGTCTTAACGTAACGAGTAAGATCAACATTGGTTCAACGTTCTCTATTACGCTGCCGCTTAAAACGCTCGCTGAAAATAACAGGGCGGACATGAATGGCAAGGTGGCGCTACTTACCAAAACGTTCATGCAGCAATCTGAATTAGAGAACTATCTAACATCTTGGGGTATTAAGGTTATCTCAAAGAATGTTCAGGTGACTAAAGAGCTCGCACACTGGGTCGATACCATTGAGCCTGATTTTGTGTTTATTCCTCATGAGCTAGATCAGAGCATTGATACGTTCGCCGAAAGCGTGCAGTTTATTTGTGTCAGTGAACAAGGAATGCTTTCGCCTGCGCCATGCAAATTGGGCTGGAATCTGTCAGCAAACCCATTGTTGCCTTCGCAGTTGATGCACTGTTTGCACAACTGTCCTGCGTTTGTGGAAGATGTTGTCCAAGATGATAATAATCTGAAATTGAGTACTGAGTCGCGCGAGTCTGCCAAACAGAATCAAAGACTTATCTTAATAGCGGAAGATCACCCAATCAACAGATAATTCTTCAACAAATTGAGCAATTAGGTTTCCATGCCGACATGGTAGATAACGGCAAGGAAGCACTTGTTGCCTTAGATAATGAAGATTATGGGCTGCTAATTACCGATTGCCACATGCCTGAGATGGATGGCTACGAATTAACGAGGCAGATCCGAGTAAAAGAGCAGACTCAAAACCAACCTCGTCTTCCGATCATTGCGTTAACCGCAAACGCTGTGCAAGGGGAAAATGATAAGTGCTTTGAGATTGGTATGGATGACTTCTTATCAAAACCAACCAAATTAAGGGTGATTGGCGACACCATAATCAAACATCTTGATAAGGTGCAATCTGTTGTCGATAAGCCTTGTATTAGTTCCTCGGAGCCTAAAAGTGAGCCGAGCTCTGCTCCGATTGATCTCGCCAACTTAACCGAATTGTTTGGTGATCAAGATCTCGTCATGCAGATCATCACTGACTTTATCAAGAGCCATCAAGCTGACATGCCTCTGCTTCAAGCTGCGTGTGAACAGCGAGATCTCGAAGCCATTAAACAGGTAGCTCATAAGATGAAGGGAGCTGCAAAAATGGTAGGCACAGAGGACATTGCCAATCAATTGCAAACAATGGAATTGGTCTCCTTAAGTGACTTAGATGGTATTCAAGCACATTACGATAACCTCGAACAGCTGACGAACCAATTGAAGACTTATTGTTCAGAATCAATCAAACCATTTAAGGAGCTACCATGAACCAGCATGTTGTAGTGATAGAAGATCACCCTTTTCAATTGAATGTAATGGGGATGGTTTTAAAGAGTTTGGGTATGGAAAATGTCCAACCTTTTGAATGTGGATATAAGGCTCTAGAGTTTATTGAAGCCTCTTCTGTCGATTTGATCTTATGTGATCTGAATATGCCGATGATCGATGGTATCGAACTCCTAAAACGCCTTGCTGAGGCCGATTTTCAAGGCAATATCATCATCACAAGTGCGGAAAGCAAAACAGTGCTCGATGCCGCAAGGAAGATGTGTAAAGCGTTTAACCTGAATTTGCTTGGTGTTCTTGAGAAGCCAATAGCAAAAGAGTCGCTGTCAAAGTTAATTAACCTTAACTCTACAAAAGAAGCGGCTGCTTCTAATTCTAATAGCGACATCGTTATTACGGATGAAGACATAGCAAAAGCGGTAAGCAACCAAGAGTTTATGTTCTATTACCAACCGATAGTGTGTATCCATAGTGGTGAATGGCGAGAAAGTGAATCGCTAATTCGATGGCAGCACCCTCGTTATGGCGTACTCAGCCCTTTTTTCTTTTTGTCTCGGTTACTTGAGTCAGGAAAAATGGGAGAGGTGATGAAGTATTTAATCAATCAAGCGATCAATGAGAAGTCATTTCTCGGAGAGCGGAGATTTGCAATAAACCTGACAGCTAAAGATATTATTGACGGTGATATTGTTGATTATATCTTCGCTTTGATCGACCAAGGTGAACTTGAGACAGAGCAGATAAAATTGGAATTAACAGAATCTGATTTAGTTGAAAGTGTCGCTCTTGCTTTAGCGTCCACCACGAGGATATGCATGCGCGGTATTCCCCTGGCGATTGACGACTTTGGAACAGGTTACTCTTCACTCAAGCAATTAGATGACCTGCCATTTTCAGCACTGAAACTGGATATCGACTTTGTGAAAAACATTCAGAGCAGTCGTTCAAGCCATGCCATTGTTCGCGCTACTCTCTACTTGGCTCACTTATTAGAACTGAGTACGGTTGCTGAAGGGGTTGAGGATCATTCTCTTTGGATGGACATTCGTGAAATCAGTAATGTCGACACATTGGTTCAGGGCTATTTTATCGCTCGTCCAATGCCTGCTCGTAAACTATTAGAGTGGAAAGAAGACTGGGACAGAAAAATTAAAGAGCTGAACTTAATTAAAGAAATTAAATAAGCGGGCTTTGAACATAACGGTAAATTTGTTTAGTGAATGTGTTCGCTATTAAATATGAACAAGCGTTACCATCAGCCACAACCAGCGCTAATGAAAAAACCTTATGCTATTGTCTCGCTATATCAACATTAAAGTACAGTTTATTGTACTGCTCTCAATAATATCTCTTAGCCTAGCTGCCATTATCTCAATAAATGTCTTTATTCATAATGATAATAGTCAGCGCCTAAAGCAGTTAGAGTCAAGTTACTACCCTGCACTTGAGCATGCGACGAAAATATATTCTCTTTTACCTAACGTGAAGCAACAGTTCGAAGCTGCTGTCGTGATGGAAGATGAGCAAGCTCTCGATTTTGCACGTCAAATTTCTTCTGAACTGCAAGTTGAAGCGAGTCGTGGTGCCGATGTTTTACCTTCACAAGCGACAGCTTTTAATAAACTGTCACAACAACTAGCAAGGTACACGGATTCTGCGTACGCGCTAAGCGAAGATTTTATTAATCTCAATGACTCTTTCGAGAGCCTGACCTCCAGAGCGAACCAACTTAGCACTGAATATGATTCATTAGTTGCGTTAAGCGAGACGTTACGTGCATCCGCGAGTCAGAAGGTCGTAGACACTATCTTGCACTCTGAAAAAGCCGCAAACGACGCTGCGAATCAATCTATTTGGTTAGGTGTGTTCTTTTTGATCTCTGTGATTTCGGTTGGTTACGCAATATTCAAATCGGTTATTAGCTCAATATTGCTTGTGACAGAAAAGATGAAGGCGATTGCGACTGGGGATGGTGACTTAACGGTACGCATCGACTACGCAGGAAAAGATGAGATATCAACGCTTGTTGAGAGTTTCAATCAATTCATTGAAAAGCTACAAGGCATTATCGCGAGTACGTTAAGCATTGGACACGAGCTTGAGGTTGTCAGCGACAAGATTCGTAGCGAGTCGAATCAAACCTTGGCTCTAAATAGCACTCAACGTGATCACATCGAAGAGGTTACCGAGGCGGTCAATAACATCATCGACCTCATAGAACAAGTTGTTAACTTTGCATCGCATGCAGATTCTCAAGCTCAAAAAGCCAATTCTAGTGCTCAAACAGGAACACAAGTGGTTCTTAAAACGAGTAAAGAAATTGAAGAGCTTGCGACAAACATCCGTGATACGGCCTGTAAATTGAAAGAACTCGATCAGAATGCAAGCAATGTTGGCTCAATACTAAACACAATACAAAGTGTCGCTGAGCAAACGAATTTATTAGCACTAAATGCTGCAATTGAAGCTGCGCGAGCTGGTGAACATGGCCGAGGCTTTGCTGTTGTGTCCGACGAAGTGCGCGTGTTAGCGAACAATACTCAACAATCCGCAACAGAAATTAATGCCCTGTTGGTCGACCTTAAGTCCGGCTCTAACGCTGCTGTTGGCGCTATGGACCAAGGCTTAGCGAGCTCGTCACAGGCGGTTGGAGACGCGCAAAACGCGGGTGACTATCTATTAGAAATTAGTGGCCAGGTAGAAGAAATTACCGAGCTCAACAAACAAATTGCAAGTACTACAGAGCATCAAGCTCGTGCTTCAAAACAAATCCACACCCATATGGATGATTTTAGACAGTGCTCTCATCAAGTGTCTCAGTCGACAGATCAACTCGAAGCTCTAAGTCACCAACTGAGTGGCATCGTTACAGAGCTGAGTAAATCAACATCACAATTTAAAGTATAACGGAGAACAACAATGACTAACTCCTCTTTTCGCTTATTGCCGTTAGCGGTAGCACTTGCGACTTCATTCGCTGCACACGCTACAGATGAGCAAAAATTGGCTGAGCTTGAAAACAAGGTCGCTATTCTTGAAGCAAAAGAACTAAATTCAGTCGCTGATAAATTTAGCTTCAATGGTTTTGCGTCTTTGAACATGCAACTTGGTAACAATAGCCATGGTTTCATGAAGTCACAAAACAAAGTACGCTTTGATGAAGGTTCTCTAATTGGTTTGCAAGGTGAGTTTGAAGTTAACGACTCTACTTCAGCTGTCGTGCAAATGGTTGCGCGCGGTAACAAGAAAGAAAACTGGACACCGGATGTTGAGTGGGCATTTCTAAGCCATAAAGTAACACCAAATTTGACAGTCCGTGGCGGTAAGCTACGTCTTCCTCTGTTCATGTACTCTGACTACCTAGAAGTGGGTTACGCTCAAACAAGCGTACGCGTTCCTAGCGAAGTTTACGGTTCAGTAGTTCTTACGTCACTGACTGGTGGTGATTTCATCTATGACGTTGAGTTAGACGACAGCACAGTATCATTCCAAGGTTTCGTAGGTTCACAAAAGCTTTCAGCTTCTAAGCATAGCTACAACGCAGACACACAGTTTGATGATATCGCTGGTGGTGTAATCAACTGGACTGATGACACTTGGACGCTACGTGCGGTTTACGCTCAAGCAGTAGTAAGCTCAACGACAAACTGGAACGCAAACAACAAGTCTCTTCTAAACACAACGTTTAACGACGAAAAAGCGAAGTTCTACGGTGTTGGTGGTCGATACGACAACGGTAACCTAGCGCTAGTTTCAGAAGTGACTCGTACCACGGTTGAAGGCTTCTACCACGACGTAGATTCAGCTTACCTGACAGCAGCGTACCGTGTGAATGAATTTACACCTTACGTAACTGTTGCGCACATGGAAACGACCGATGACGCAGAGCGTAATAATCAAGTAAAACGTGCTGGTGCAAACTACAAACAAAAACCGACTCTATCAGCGGCTTATGCCTATGGTTCTGCTGTCAAGGTTGCGAGTAACATGAATATCCAGCGCACAACTTACAGCATCGGTACTCGTTGGGACTTCATGCCTAATATCGCGCTTAAAGGTGATGTTAGCTACCTAACCAACTTCGGTTCAACTAATGGTGGTGTTAACGCGTCTTACAAGAACGAAGACAACATCTTGTACACGGTTAAAGTCGACGCTGTATTTTAAGGAAGAGAATTATGTTTAAAAAAGCATTGGTAGCCGCTGCTCTTCTTAGCAGCATGAACGCTTTCGCTGGTTTGGTTGTTGTTGGTAATCCATCAATGAGTGAGCTGGACGCTTCAACAGTTAAAAAACTGTATCTAGGTAAAGCAAAGTCTCTACAGATTGAAGCGGTAGACTTGGAAGACGGTCACCCACTTAAGGGTACTTTTCACCAAGCAATTACAAAGAAGACAGAAGCACAGCTTCAAGCTTACTGGGCAAAGCGAGTATTTACGGGTAAAGGTCAACCACCTAAAGCTGTAGGTCAAGAAAGCTTAGCGAAAGACATGGTCGCTAGCTCTTCAAACAAAATTGCTTATATCGATGACTCTTTAGTTGATAGTTCAGTTAAGGTTCTTCTAAAGCTTTAATCTTGAGCTTTAAAATAAAAGCTTGAGCTGCAAAGTAAAGGCTTTTCGTGTGGCGCTCTAATAGGGCGCCACTCTTACATTGGCTTACATACTGCTCGAACTCTCTTACTTACCGCTTACACTCGCTTGTTAATTTCCTATCCTATTGTTTTATAAGGCAATCTTACCGATTGTTTTTTGTTCTATTTTCTAAAAAATCCAAATTTTTTATATTTTTATTCATTTAGTTTGTTTGATATAAAAATGGGCATGTTGAGATTATTTGGTTGAGTTATAGAATGCGCGGGTAATATAAACAAATAGGTGAGGATACAATCTGATGCTAAATGACAAAAGAACAAAAATCTTGAGCTCAGCAGAAAAGCTATTTATTTCTCAGCCTTATAGTAAAGTTTCAATTCGGTCTATTGCTAAGTCTGCGGGTGTAAGCCCCGCGTTAATTCTTTATTACTTTAATAACAAAGAGCAATTGTTTGATCAGCTCATCGAAGAGCATACAAGTCGTTTTCAAGAGCAGTTCTCAAAGTATCAGAGAGTGGATGGAATACAACTACAACACTTACTTTCTGAACTTATCGAGTTTTGGGAAGCTTCGCCTAACATCTTTTTACTATTCACTTTTGGCGGAAGTTCATACAATTACGAAAATGTTCAACGCCTTAAAGAGTCTAAGTTTGGTTACACCTACAATAAGACTCTTGAAAATCTTCTTTATTTAGTTGATGGCTGTAACGAGTCAAACTTTCATTATTACCAGATGCTGGTTACGTCGTTAGTGTCTCAACCATATCTAGCAAACAAGCAACAAAAATATAACAATGACAACTCTACGTTTAACCTTATGCAATACCAAGAGGTTATAGCTAGCTTATTTAAAGAAGAGACTCGCTTTGCTTATTAAATAACTGCTTATTAAATGAATTATTCGTAAGTTACATTTTGGATTTTTAAGTCTTAACTCCTAATTCCTCAAAAACTGACACGAAAAAACGCCGCTCATTTGAGCGGCGTTTTTATTTATGAGAAATACAGAAACTAATACTAGGGCGTGTTGACCTTTCGTGGTTAAATTTTGTTCGATATAAAAGCGTTTTAATCGCGGCGAGGGATATGTAGCCTAGTCATTCTAAGCAAATCTCCCTCAACAAAGAGTAAAACGCTTTTAGTCGAACCCTCCGGGCAGCGTTTACTGGTTATTTCTACTACGTTATCGGCTTCTCATGTAGGCTAGCTACACATCAAAGCCTCTGTCTTGTATAAATATCCAGTAACTCGCTGCAAAAATCAGCTCGAAAGATCAACACGCCCTAGCTAGTTTGAGCCTTGAGTGTCTGGAACCCAAAATAAATACGCATGAACGTGGTTAGCCAACAAGCTGCACCAAAGGTGTAAGCGATAACCGCAAAGTGTTGAGGCCAAATACAGAACGCGATGAAACAAGCGATGGTTTCAGTGCCTTCGGTTAGCCCTGACATGTAGTACAGAGACTTATGCTTATAGACTGGGTTTTCGATGCCTCGTTTGCCTGCCATCACGGCAAACGCCAAAAAGCTGCTGCCAGTACCGATAAAAGAGAAGATCAAAAACGCACCGGCAATGGCGTTGTGTTCTGGGTTCGCAATAACAAAGCCAAAAGGAATTAACGAATAGAAAAGGAAATCGAGGCTGATGTCGAGAAAACCGCCAGCGTCACTAATGCCTTGGATTCGAGCCAAGGCCCCATCAAGCCCATCACATACTCGGTTGAACACAATGAAGCCTAGCGCCCATTCGTAATGTTGAAATGCCAACGCCGGAAACGCTAAACACCCGACCAGAAAGCCAAATAAGGTGGTTTGATTTGCCGTGATACCGAATTGACTCAGCAACTTAGCTGATTGGTTTAATGGCCACTTAATGACCTTGATGGAGTACTTATCCAGCATGATGACTTCTCCATGGCCAAGACAGCACTTGCGCCCCTTGAGGTACGTCAGCTTCGTCGTGCGTGACCATTAATGTTGGGATATTTGCTTTTGTCAGCTGTTCGAAGACCCAATCGCGAAATTGTGCTCTTAACTCTTGGTCTAACTTACTAAACGGTTCGTCGAGTAGGGCGAGCTTCGGCTTCGCCAATAACATACGAGTTAAGCTGATTCTTGCACGTTGACCGCCAGATATTTGATCCGGGAAAGACTCTGCCAAGTGAGTTAGCTCTATGTCTTTTAGTGCAGCCATCGCTTGCTGTTGACGAGCGGAGCCCTTAATTGAATTAGGCAGAGAGAACGCCAAGTTTTCCCATACCTTGAGGTGAGGGAACAACAAGTCATCTTGAAAAAGAATACCGACTTCACGCTGATGTGATGGAAGGTCATCCAGCTGAATGTCGTTCAAAATAACGGTGCCAGAATACGAAAACTCATCATTTAAGTGCCCAGCTACGGCGTCCAACAAGGTCGACTTTCCGCAGCCACTCGGCCCCATCAAAGCCAATACTTGGCCTGATTCTAATGTTACGTTTAGCGCTGAGAACAGCGAATCTCCATCGGTTTTACGGATGGCGAGGTCGTTGAGATGCAGACTCATTCGTTAGAAAACCTTTAAAAGTAAGACGGCGATATCTGAGTTGAAGTCGGCTGACTAATATCGCTAAAGAGAAAAAGAACAGAGGCAATAGGGCCTGCCAAATGGCATAGATAGCTGTCACTCTGCGGTCGAAACCACTGGTAAGGGCAACGGCTTCTGTGGTGATTGTGCTAATACGGCCCGCGCCGAGCATCAAGGTGGGTAAGTACTGAGCCAAACTTACGCTGATCCCGACCGCCCAAGCAAAGGCAATAGCGGGTAACAAGATAGGCAGCTTGATGGAGTACCAGCTTTGAAATGGCGATTTACCCAAGCTCAACGAGGCTTTTATCAGGCCGTCATTGAAGCTTTTCCAAGGGCCATCCAAAGACAGATACACAAACGGGAAAGCAAAGAAAACATGCGCCCAAATTACCCAAAATTCATAGGCGCTGCTGCCGATATAAAGCGTGGTCACTTGCATGCCGAACAATACCGAGAGTTGAGGTATCAACATGGGAATCGCGATAATAAAGCCCGGAACTTGCCACTTGTATTTGATTCGGTACTCATGAGCTACCAGCGCGAGTAATAAAGCAACGGAAGCGGCAATAAGGCCAATCCACAAGCTTTGCCCGACGGTGCTCATGATGCCATCCCACTCAAACTCCCAGAAACGCATGCTGTAGCGACTTGGAAGTAAATCAGGGAAACGCCAACGTTGGGCAACACTCCAAATCCCCATTAGTGGAATGAACAGCAGTGACAATGCAGCAAGCACTGCGAAGGCCGTTTTTCCTGGAAGGTTAATACCTGTTCTTCCTGAATATTGCCAAGTTCTAAAGTACTTGAGAATTGCCCATTCGATTAGACGCGCTAGGGCGATGATCAACGAAGCCAAACCGAATAAAACGATGGCGCCAGCGGCAGCTCGTGGCAATAGATTAAGGTCTGGGTCGTTAAACCATTGCCATACCAAAACGGCAAAGGTCGGCGGATTGGTTGGGCCAATGATCAGAGCGATGTCGACAACCGATACGCTGTAAGCAAGCACCGCCAACATAGGGAAGCGAAGCTTGGTAAACCATTGTGGGAAAATACACTTCCACCAGATCTGAGCACGGCTATAACCCAGAGAGGCACTGACCTTAGTGATGCGTTCAACATCGATTTGTTGAAGTATCGAAATGCTCATCAGCAATAAGAAGGGCACTTCTTTGAGTGCGAGCATAATGATTAGGCCAAACGCGTAAGGATCTTTTATCAGCAAAGCCAATTCAGAGCTTGTAGCCGATTCACCAAGTAAGTGATGCACGGCTCTTGCGCCAAGCCCTGTTGGGCTAAACAGAAAAGCAAAGCCGATAGCGAAAGCCACATGCGGAATGGCAAGCATTGGCGATAGCGTTAGCTCAATCTTTCTCCAAAACTTGTTTCCCCAAGAAGCCTGAAGAATACAAAAGGTCAGGAAGCAGGCAATGTAGCTGCTGGCGACCGCTGAACCGAGGCTCAAACCAATAGAGTGCCAAGCCCCTTCCCATTGAAAGACTTGGTTAAAACCGTTGAGTGTTGGTTCCTCTAAACCTAGGGGCGGGATGAAACTCAGTGACGAGGCTACTACTCCCGCTACCCCAGGAATCGTAGGGACAATGCACACAGCTATAACAACAAAATATAGAGCGCGTAGCATGAATTTTAGTTACCGTATCGCTTAAGCCACTCTTTCTCGAGCGCGTTTTGCCAGCTAGGGTGTGGTTCATCAATCGATTTAAATTGCTGGGTATTTTTAGCGCTACCGGTCAGGTATTTGCTGCTCAACACTGAAGGATCGCCCCAAACATTGAGGTCGCCTTTGCGCGATTGTGCTTCTGGGCTCAACAAGAAGTTGATGGTTACCTGAGCGCCAGCACTTGCATTAGCATTCCAAGGAATCGCAAGGAAGTGAATGTTAGACAGAGCGCCACTTTCTAGAGCATAGGCCTTGGTAGTTTCAGCTAGGCGGCCACTTGATTGTGCTGAATAAACAGAGTTTGGATTGAACGTAATCGCGAGGTCGAGCTGTCCGTCATCCAGAAGTTGAATGCTTTCAGATGTACCTGCAGGAAATTGCTTTCCGCCTCGCCATGCCACTTTATGGAATTTATCTAAGTAAGCCCACAGTGGTGCTGTAACTTCTTGGAAGTTGTCTTCCGAAACAGGTTGAGCCAGTGCAGGGTTGTTGTCTGTTAGCTCAATCAGTAGAGACTTGATGAAGCTGGTGCCATGAAATTCAGGTGGGCGAGGGTAGCTTAAGCGGTTAGGGAAAGCTTGAGCGTAGCTCAACATCTCTGAAAAAGATTGTGGCGGATTGTTTAGCGTCTCTTGGTCGTGAATGAACACCAGTTGTCCGACGCCCCAAGGTGCTTCTAAGCCTTCGGTTGGCTCCGAGAAATCGACATCAATTGGTAAAGATTTATCAACGTACTGCCAGTTTGGAAGTGATTCTGTGAATGGTCCAAATAACAGCGCATTGTCTTTCATCGAGCGAAAGTTCTCACCATTAATCCAAACGATATCGACACTGCCTTCGCTGTTCTTGCCCGCGGCTTTTTCTGCAAGTAGTCGAGTAGTCGTTTCAGCAATGTCGGTTACTTTTACATGCTTTAAGGTCACACCGTAGTCACTTTGTAACTCCTTGCTTGCCCATTGTAGGTAACGATTAATTTCTTGGCTTCCGCCCCAAGCGTGAAAGTAGACAGTTTGTCCCTCTGCCTGCTGTTCTATTTGGTTCCAGCTATTGGTTGATGTTGCTTCATCAGCGTAAATGGCTGCGCTGTATGCAACGGTTGCCATGATTCCTAACGTACTTACTATCTTGTTCATAAACTTTTCCATTTGGTAGTGAACGGGCAAGAGCATTGTTATTTCGAACTCCCTACAGTTATTCTATCTGTTTCTGAAATAATTTCTAATTCAACAGTAAATTCAATCAATTACTTAAGGGCTATTACCATCCTAGCAACAGACCGTTGAACTGATGAATTTATTGCACTCAAATGATAGATTTTTTAGGTTTATTGGAGGTTGGTACGAAAAGTAAGCGATGAGTGTCAGTTTTGAAGGAATCATGAGTGTAAAAAAGCAATAAAAAAGGAGCCACTAGGGCTCCTTCAATCAATATTTGGTTTCTTTGACTGATTAGTTTACCCAGTCACGAATTGTGTACGTTAGCGTGTGTACATCGTTTTTCAATACTAGCGTATCGTTTGTTAGTGTTACGTCGCTCCACTCGCTTAGAGTCGCGGAAACCGATTGTTCGATTTCCATTGCTGAGCCGTGACACATTTTCATGGTCATGCCCATTTGCTTAATGCGGAATTGACCGTCTTTTAGTTCGCCTTGACCGAAGAAGTTGTTACAACCAGCCATGCCGTTTGCCGTCATCTTTTCGCCGATCTCTAGACGAGGTGTCGCTTGGTGTTCGCTTTTCTCAATGTTCTTGCCATCAATTTGCGCAAGTTCCCAATTATGGTGCTGTAGATCGGTTGGTGTTACTTGCATCGCGTTATCACCTGTTGTTGTGCATGCTGCTAGCATCATAGGTAAAGCGGCTACTGCTAGTAATTTTTTTGAACTAAACTTCATATTATAAGGCTCCAAAGGAAAGAACGAAGTTACCGAATAAGTGTAACTTGATGGGTTCAAAGTATAGTTTACAAAACACTATATGTGTCAGTATAAGGTCATAGTTTAGTATGGATTTCATGAGCTAGGCGACAAATTAATCGCTTATTTTTGAGATAGTAAGCGTAATTTTGATTATGTAAGGAGGCGCGGTGGAGCAGTTAGAGTTTTTCCAAGTTCCAAGCCCTTGCGTGGGGGTTTGCTCAAGCGATGACAAAGGCTATTGCAATGGCTGTATGCGTAAAAGGGAGGAGCGCTTTAATTGGATGTCGATGACGCCGTCAGAACAGTTACACGTCATAAAGCTGTGTCGTCAGCGCTATAGAAGAAAAATAATGAAGCAAAAAAATTTGGTTGGTAAGTCGGTTGACGAAGAGGGAAGTACAAGTCCCCAAAGAGATCTTTTCGGCTAAAGAGGAAGTATTGAAATTTTATTTAACCTCGAGGTAACTATTACTTTACATAATGGTTGGGGTGTAATATTAAGGTAGGTACCTTTGTACCTGAAGGAGTGGTGTCGGTATGAATAAAAAGAACGGAAAATTCAAAAAAGAGCCAGTTAAAGCACTGGATCGAAAACCAATCGGGGCGAAAGATGACCCTGAAGAGACTCCGCGTGATTGGCATTCGATGTCAGAAGAAGAGCGAATGGAAATCCTTTCTCACCTTTCAGACATGCCTTTTCAATAACATCACTGGTTCTTCAGAGTCTTTCTTAAAGCCCTGTTTTCTTAAATAAACAGCTTTCTGAAATAAACATATTGCTAAACAAACATGTGATTCGCTTTCGTTACACCACGATGGTACGTGCAAAATGTATCATCGGCTTCGGTGGTTTTACTGTGAATTTTAATGTTTGTGATCACTTCTACAGCCCCTGCATCGTAGCAAGCTTGTTCTGCTTTTTTAACGATATCTAGCAGTTGGTTGAGTTCACCTTTCATCGTGGTTTCCATAGCTCCGACTTGGAAAGGCACATCGGCAGCTTTCACAACTTCAATTGCTTTATCAACCACTTCGAAGTTGTTGCCTTCTTTAACGCGAGGGATCACTTGGAAGGCAACCATCACTTCTTTTTCTCTTTTTAACTCAGACACTTTCTGCTTACTCTTGGATAGGGAATTGTTGCAGATAATAGGTTAATGCAGATATTAATTTTACAGCTAACGATGCTGTTCTATCGACTATATCAGTGACTAGAGATGTAGGCTTACTTGCTACCCCAATGGTCGCTAACCCAACCACCAATATGCTCATCAAAATGACTGCCACTGAATCTCTGGTTACGCTCCACCGAGGTATCACAGTCATCTTTGTTGTCTATTAGGTTTTGTATGTAGTTTGCCATCGGGTCATTAGAACGCTGACGATCTCGGCGAGTTGCCACTTCCTTAATCAGTTGTAATCGATATGTAGAGCTTGCACGTTTCATTTCAATTACCTCCCGGTTTTTAGACACTAATAGAAAAATCTAGTTGTCAGATATAGGGGCGTCAACGTGATTTCAGAGTATTTTTTTTGAGCAACCAAGAATCAATACCTTGGCATCATAATTCATAAAAGTGTCATTTAGGTTGGCATCTTTATGGAGGTTTGAGGGCGTAAGTTTGTATTTTGGTCCTGCTAATATGAGATCAACCATAAAAAAGCCCAGTGCAAACTGGGCTATTCGATTTTCTGTGGTTATTTTGAAGAACAGGTTATTTCGAAGAACTTGGTTTGCTCTTAAATTGCTTAACACTCTTCTTTTTTGCGGTTCTTCGGTTAGCCATTTTGTCTTTAGGCGGACGTTTGCGAGCTGCCGTTTCAGATGCAGGTTTGTCTGTAACAGGGAAGCCTTCCAACGCTTGTAGCATAAGAGGTTTATTGGTCAGAGTACGAATTGCATTCAGGTAGTCAGTTTCGCTGTGGCTAACCAGAGAGATCGCGCTGCCAGTACTTCCTGCTCTTGCTGTGCGACCAACTCGGTGGACGTAAGTCGCCGAATGCGATGGCAAATCAAAGTTAATTACGACAGGTAGTTGATCAATATGGATGCCTCTAGCCATAACGTCGGTGGCGATAAGCACACGAGTCTTGCCATTTTTGAAACTCTCTAATGCTTGCTCTCGCTCTTCTTGGCTCTTATTTCCGTGTAGCGCATTCACACTGATTTTGGCTTTATTCAATCGCTTGGTTAATGCATCTGCATTGTCTTTTGCGCCAATAAATACCAAGACCTGCGACCATGCGTGCTGATTGACTAGGGCGATCAGCGCTTGAGCTTTACTGCCTTTGTTCACTAAGTACAGAGTTTCTTCAATAGCCGCGACCACGCTGTTTTCTTGATGCGTCGTAACTTTTACTGGATTAACAAGAAGCGCCTCAGTCTGACTGATCAGCTCTTTTGGCAGCGTAGCCGAAAACAGCAGTGTTTGATGCTTTTTAGGAAGAGCAGAAATAATGGTTTGAACATCTGGCCAAAATCCCATGTCGAGTAAACGGTCTGCCTCATCAAGAACTAAAGACTTGCATTGGGTTAGCTCGAGCTTGTTCTCTTGAATAACGGCATGTAGGCGGCCAGGAGTTGCGATCACGAGTTGTGGCTTTTCTAACAATTGCTGTTGCTGGATCTCGATATCAACTCCACCAGTCAGTGTCACCGTTTTGATATCAAGTGTGGTTGCGATGGGTTCTAGTGCTTTGGCTACTTGAGAGGCAAGTTCACGGGTTGGAACAATGATTATCGCTTGTAGTTCATTTACATCATGCTTGATGCTGTTCAGCAAAGGTAAGCCAAATGCCAACGTTTTTCCGCTACCCGTTTGAGCCAACGCCAGCACGTCTTTCCCCGCAATAATTGCAGGAATTACCGCTTGCTGTATCTCTGTCGGCTTATTGAATTGAGATGGGATCGCGGAGACGGTTTTTGGGTTAAGGGCTAGGCTATCAAATGACATAAATGAACCAAGTATCAAAAGGGAGGTGGAGTTTAACAGGACGTCAAAAGTTAGAGAATCAGTTTATCGGTGAACTTCAGCTTGCCCTTTAGTCTTAATATGGCGAAATCGAATTTGAGATAGACGACTTACATCCCATTTTTTATTGAATCCTAAAGACTATGAATATTTTGGAGTAAAAACCTAAAGCAATTGATCACAAAGTCGATATAATTATCAGTTATCCATTTGGTTGGCATCTTTGTTTTGAATCTAGCTTAGAAGTTAAAGGATGAATAGAGCCAACGGTATGGTGTGTTTTTGAGTTGTTTTACTAGCTTGTTTTTTAATAAATAGAAATAAAAATAGAGACAGGGAGTCATCGATGAGTGAAGAGTCATTCACCCAGAAACGTGAGTATTACCGCCTGAAGTACCCTAAAAAGGCGCGCCCAGTGATACGAATCAAAGATGAACTTTTTCATGTCAGTGAAGTTTCTGAAAAAGGCGTGCGCTTGATGATGAGTAACATCATCCCGGTCTATCGAGGCTTCTCAATGGCAGGCACTTTATGGTTGCATGGTAATAACAGCATTGATATTCGTGGTTCTGTATTGAGGCAAGAAGGCGATGAAGTGATCGTTCTGTTATCACAAGGCCCGAGTTTCAAAGATATGGTGGCTGAACAACGACACATTAGGCAAAGGTACCCGGTTTTCTTCGCGAACCTCAGAGTGGCATAAGCAAAGCTTCTAAACGCCTAAAACCCAAGTAACTCATCATTATCTGATATAAAAAGCCCAGCACTTTGACGAGTGCTGGGCTTTGTCATCTATATGAACAAACTACTTCTAAAGACAAACTAACGAGTTTGTTTCGTCTTATAGCTCGTCTACTGTTGCCCAAACCGCTGCTAGCATGTCGTGACCAAATGCAACACTGCGCTCTGGAGACCAACCGTACAGTTCGTCAGCGTGGCTGATGTGATCTTTAAATGGCATCTCGACAGTGTATGCCAAACACTTGAACTGTTCGCCGATCCAGTTTGTGCCGACGGTCATATTTGCTTTGCCCGGTTCGTCTTTATCGTAGCCAAATTCATCTTGGAACTCTGGCGTGATAGTCAGAAGAGCTTGCTTGAAGTGATTCTCTAGTTTTGCAATGCGCTCGTTGTATGAAGGTGTGCCTTCGCTACCAGCAACAAAGTTATATGGGATTGCTTCGTCGCCGTGAATGTCTAGACAAAGGTCAACGCCAGTTTCTAGCATGCGCTCGCGAACAAAGAAAACCTCAGGGCTGCGTTCCATAGAAGGTGACTGCCATTCACGGTTTAGGTTAACGCCAATACCGTTAGTGCGTAGGTGGCCACGGATACTGCCGTCTGGGTTCATGTTAGGTACAACGCGGAATACAACGCTGTCTAGAAGTGAACGACCAACTGTGTCTGTTTCATCAAGCAAGCGTTGTAGCAGACCTTCGATCAGCCATTCAGCCATGGTCTCGCCCGGATGTTGGCGACCAATAACCCAGATGTTTTTCTTCTCTGCACTTGGCTCACCGATGGTTAGCAAAGTGATGTCGTTGTTATCTAACGTATGGCCCAGAGTTTCTAGCTTACAAGCAGGGTGCGTTTGAGCACTGTGCAAGAGATCTTGATGACGATCGTATGAATACGGTGCGAAGTACGCGAAGTACATTGAATCGTGTTCAGGAATGATATCAAAGCTTAAAGTGTCGCCATCGAATTGAGATGGAATGCGGAACCACTCTTCACGGTCATACGATGCAACCACATCATAATCTTTCCAGCCTTCAGGGTAGGCAGATGTTGCCAATTGGCCGATTTCAAAGTGGTGAGCTTGTTGAGCTTCACTTTCTAAGCGGAAATGAAACCATTGTGCGATTTCAGTTTGATTATCCGCTGGAATAGTTAGTTGAATGTTTTGTGGTGAATCTGCTGAAACGACGTGAATGTTGCCGCTTTCGAAGTTGCTTAAAATTTTCATTGTAGTTTTTATCTCGTAGTTGAGTTGCCGTAAGATTAGCACACTTTTTTTCGAGCAAACCACTAACTAAATCGTAATGAGATGTTATTTCAGCTATCTGTTTTTTAGCTGCCTACTTTTAAATCGACAGCTATTTAACGGTTAACTTTGAGCTATCGACGTTGGCAAGTCGTGCAACCACGACAGGCAGAGCGTGTATAGCGATCGAGTTTACTGCGTTGCACCTTACAGTACGCATTTTTCAGCGCTCTTCTTCCAGCAAACCAATCATCCGGCTTTGACAGGATCAGATAACCATTGAAGCGCTTCACAAGCTCTATTCTATTTTGGTCGATGAACTTGCTATCAAACCCAATTTCAAAGTAATCAAGGGCTTGTTCAATCGAAGTAAAACTCGCTATTTTTTGTTGGAACTCTGTTTGGTTCATGCCTAATTCAATGCCGTAATTTTGCAAATATTATAGGCGGGTTCGTTACTCCTTATCTTGATTTTAGTGCGATTTAAATAGGAAGGCGTGTAGTTATTTTTAGTTGAATTTTATAAATGAGATTGGCTTTATTTGTTTTGTGAATATCAAACCAATTGGTTGCGCAGTCACGGTTATAAGTGAGTTGTATTGAAGTCTCATTGCTCACTTTCTTTATTGTCAATAAAGACAATTTATGACGTGAATCAATAGTGACTACCCCTAAAGTATTATTCTGATCGCAATTGTTACTAATTGTTGAAGATGATTTCTAAATATGTCTATTAAAAAACGATATATCGCTCTTATTGCCGCTGTTGGTATAGGTATTGGTTGGCTAACGCTGGGCGGTACTGCAGCCGTTATGCACTACACATCGAGTACTGAGTTCTGTACTTCTTGCCACACTATGCAAATTCCGTATGAAGAATATGAAGGTTCAATCCACTTCAGCAATGCAAAAGGCATTCGAGCTGAGTGTTCTGACTGTCATATTCCTTCTGATCCAATTGACTACGTAATCACAAAAATTCGTGCGTCTAAAGATATTTATCATGAGTTCGTAACCGGCAAAATTGATACAGAAGATAAATACGAAGAACATCGTATGGCAATGGCAGAAACAGTGTGGGCACAACTGCGTGAAAGCGATTCAGCCACGTGTCGTTCTTGTCATACTTTCGATGCGATGGACAGCTACGAGCAATCTGAAGATGCAGCAAAAATGCATGAGTACGGACAAGAGAATAATCAGACTTGTATCGACTGCCACAAAGGTGTTGCTCACTTTGCTCCTGAGCCAGAAATGGACAGCGAAGCCTTTGATAATTTGATGGCATTCACCGAAAAAACAGACCCGAATGCGAAAGTCGTTTACTCAGCAGAAACCATCAGTATTGGTGACCTTGGCACTATTAATCCAACGGCACGCCTAGATGTGAAAAGTGTTGAAGGTACTGAGCGCACAATCGAGTTGCATGCTTACCAAATGAAGGGTGCAGAACAGGTGCTTTACTACGGCGAAGGTCAGCGCTCAATCGTTGCGATGCTGACAGACCAAGGGCAACAGAACCTTGACGTTGGTGATTTTAAAACGGATGCATACGGCAATGAATGGCGAACGGCGGTGCTAACCGCGAATGTTGATGCGCCTGTACTGGATTCACTCGAGCCAATCTGGGAGTACGCTGAAGAACTCGACAACGTTTACTGCTCGACATGCCACGCAAAAATTGGCGCGAACCACTTCACCGTTAATGCTTGGGGCCCCGTTGCGAAAGGCATGGGCGAAAGAACTGACATTTCAGACCAAGATTTAGAACTTCTTACTAAATACTTCCAGAACCACGCAAAAGATGTGGCTGGCCACTAAGAAACAAAAGGGAAATAATTATGACAGATATTACTCGTCGCGGATTCCTCAAAGGAACAAGCATGGCTGCTGGTGCGCTGGCATTCACATCATTGACGCCAATGACAGCATCGGCTGCGAATAAGCGTGGTAAAGGTATATTAACAGCAGGTCGTATGGGTCCGATGTTGTGTGAAGTAAAAGATGGCAAGTTGGTTTCAACGACTAATGCTCTGGCACAAACAGTGCCAAACAGCTTGCAAACGACAGGCCCTGATCAGGTTCATACCAAAGCGCGTATCAAATACCCAATGGTACGTAAAGGTTTCCTAGACAATCCATCGGCGCCAACAGGCTCTCGTGGTGATGACGACTACGTTCGAGTGTCTTGGGATGAAGCTTATAAGCTGATCCACGAACAGCAAACGCGTATTCGTAAAGAGAACGGACCTGAATCTGTATTTGCGGGCTCTTACGGTTGGCGTTCAAGTGGCGTACTGCATAAAGCACAAACGTTGCTGCAACGTTACATGAGCTTGGCTGGTGGTTACTCTGGTCACTTAGGTGATTACTCAACGGGCGCGGCACAAGTGATCATGCCGCACGTAATGGGATCGATCGAAGTTTATGAACAGCAAACCACTCACCCTGTGGTACTAGAGAGCTCAGACGTTGTTGTGTTGTGGGGTATGAACCCAATGAACACGCTTAAGATTGCATGGAGTTCAACCGACTGTTCAGGCCTAGAGTTCTTCCATCAACTTAAGAAGTCCGGCAAGACAATCATCGCGATTGACCCTATGCGTTCCGAAACCGTTGATTTCTTTGGTGACACAGTTCAGTGGATTGCGCCGCGCCCAATGACCGATGTCGCAATGATGATGGGTATCGCGCACTCTTTAGTTAAGAAGGGTAAGCATGACGTAGAGTTCCTGAATAAGTACACCAGTGGTTACGATAAGTTTGAAGCGTACCTAATGGGTAAAGAAGACGGTGTTGAAAAGACGCCAGCATGGGCTGAAGAGATCACAGGCGTTCCTGCGAAACAACTTGAGCTTCTAGCAGACATCTTTAGCCAGAACCGCACTATGCTTATGGCGGGTTGGGGCATTCAGCGTCAACAATACGGTGAGCAACGCCACTGGATGATTGCGACGTTAGCTGCAATGCTTGGTCAGATTGGTCTTCCTGGCGGTGGTTTTGGTCTGTCTTACCACTATTCTAATGGTGGTAACCCAACACGCGATGCTGGTGTATTACCTGCGATTTCAGCTTCGATCGGTGGTGGTTCTTCAGCAGGTAACGACTGGGCAGTTTCAGGTGCGGTGAACAGCTTCCCTGTTGCTCGTATTACAGAAGCACTGGAAAACCCAGGCAAATCATATATGCACAATGGTCATGAACTGACGTTCCCTGACCTGAAAATGATTTGGTGGGCGGGCGGTGGTAACTTTACTCATCACCAAGATACCAACCGTTTGATCAAAGCGTGGCAAAAACCTGAACTTGTGGTTATCTCTGAGATCTACTGGACTGCAGCGGCTAAGCATGCGGATATTGTATTGCCAATCACTACGTCATTTGAACGTAATGATATGACGATGACAGGTGACTACAGTAACCAACATTTAGTACCAATGAAGAAGGTAGTTGAACCTCAAGGTGAAGCGCGTAACGACTTTGATGTATTTGCAGATATGTCTGAGATGATCAAAGCCGGTGGTCGCGATGTCTTTACTGAAGGTAAAGACGAAATGGCTTGGTTGAAAGGCTTCTACGATGCAGCGCAAAAAGCGGGTAAATCTGCACGTGTACGTATGCCTAAGTTTGGTAAGTTCTGGGATGATAACCAGCTTATTGAAATGAAATACAACAAGAAAGCTGCACAGTTCGTTCGCCATGCTGATTTCCGTAAAGACCCTGTGATGAATCCGCTAGGTACACCAAGTGGTAAGATCGAGATCTTCTCTAAAACAATCGAAGGCTACAATCTTGCGGATTGTCCAGCGCATCCAACGTGGATTGAGCCTACAGAGTTCTTTGGTAAAGCGAAGAGTGATGAACTTCAGTTGATGACAGCGCATGCGGCCCACCGTTTACACAGTCAATTTAACTATGCAAAATTGCGTGAAGAGTACGCTATTGGTAACCGTGAACCTATCTCCATTAACGTAGAAGACGCGAAAGTACGTGGCATCAAAACCGGAGATTTGGTTCGTGCATATAACGATCGTGGACAAGTACTGGTTGGTGCATTAGTGACTGATGGTATCAAACAGGGTGCTGTATGTATCCATGAAGGCGGTTGGCCAGATTTAGATAAAGAGACAGGTTTATGTAAAAATGGTGGCTGTAACGTGCTCACGTTGGATATTCCAACTTCTCGTTTGGCAAATGGTTGTGCTGCGAATTCTGCGCTTGTGAAAATTGAAAAATACACAGGCCCAGCATTAGAACTGACGGCATTTGATCCACCTAAAAATGGTTAATCTCTAACGAGAAACAATCACCAGAATAGAGCCAGCTTTAATCGCTGGCTTTTTTTATGATCTTTTTTGCGTCATAGAGACTATTACCCAGTGTCGAGTAGACAACTCATATTAATCAACGACATCACAGCGAGAGATAAGATCAATGAATCGAATCAATCCAAAGAAACTACTTCGCAGTAAATGGACGGCCGTTAGCCCAGTAAAGAAAGAAAAGCACTTTATGATCACGGAGGTCGAATTCGAAGAAGGGGAGGTCATTCGTTGCTTGATAGAAGCGGTGATGACGAAACGAGAAGAAGACATTAACTGGCGCGATCTAACCGATAAGGATCATTGGCTTCCTGGTTGGAAATAAGTGTATCAAGTCGAGGCGATCTGCTTGATACACTGGTATTAATTACCCGACGCAGCAAGCCCTTGCCAGTATTTAAGGCCTTCTAACACACCCTCTGCATGTGTTGCTCTGCTGGTGTATACGTTATCTCGATCGGACAGGTGAGCGATCTCAGGGTAATGATTCGCGACCAATATTGAATTTA
Source organism: Vibrio sp. 1F253 (assembly GCF_041439295.1). NCBI lineage: Bacteria > Pseudomonadati > Pseudomonadota > Gammaproteobacteria > Vibrionales > Vibrionaceae > Vibrio > Vibrio sp. 1F253. The sequence goes on from NZ_JBGONU010000041.1 coordinate 24,609, forward strand.
CGCCATCTATGGTTAGCATCGAGGTGTCGTTCGCTGAGTCGCCAGCCACGCATACCTCTTCAATGCTTAACTGATGTTGTTTAAGTAGATGATGAATCGCTGTGGCCTTGTTGACACCCTTAGGCGTGATATCTAAGTACCAATCGTGGGAATAAGTAAGGTGTACATCTAAACCGTGTGATTCCAGACGAGATGCGATCAGCTCATGTTGAGGCTCTGAGAGTTTTCCTTCGAAAGTGATCTTGTATTCCCCTTGATGGCTCTCTAAGCGCTCTCCCATGAAATCGAGCGATGCAAGTGCAGACTCAACCTTTGACTTGTTCCAAGACGCTTCTAATTGATTGTGCCAGGTGTGATCCGGTGTTTGGGAGTGCTCGTGATGAATTCTCGTGCCTACGTCGCTGATAATCGTGTGTGGTTTCGGGTAGTTGTCAGAAGCTAAACCCACACGAATTGAGGGCAGTGTTCTACCTGTCGCGATGATAAAGCGGATATCCGGTTGCTTTGTTAAGTAGTTAAACAACTGATCAACCCCATGAGACGAGCCGCCATCAAGCGTTCCATCAAAGTCACACACCAGCATTTTTATCATTCTAATACCTGTCCTTTTATCCGTCCGAAAGAGTGCCCAACCTTTAGATAAAGAATGGAACAGCAATGTGTACTCTACAAGTTGTCTTTCGGCCTGGGTAATCGACTTTTGACAGTTTGCAGCAAGTATCACAGTTGGTGTTATGTCTTCTATATCGGAGATGAAGGTATCAATCCGATCTGTGCCTAATTGGACGGACTCTATCCAGATTGCCCTTCATATGTGTGTAAAAGTCATTGGGAGTGCGCGCCTAGTAATGGTGTTAATTTACCGGTCTTAGTGGCGTTTAAATCCTCTTAATTGGTTTGTATTCGAATTATTTGTACACGAACTATTTGTACACGAACTATTTGTGCATATTCTTGGTCTATTTAGCCTATTAATTGTTCTGATGTGAAATAAATATTCAATAATCTATCTGTAAGTAATACATAATGCCGCAGGTGTTGAGTGTGATTTAAATTTCTTTATTATCAATATTTTGCTTTGTATGGGCTTGATATTTGACCTTTGTTTGGGCTGGGGTTTTAACGGTTTTTCATCGACTTTACAGAACGATGCCCCTTGATTTGCATGGGTTAATTGCTTAGAGTGCTAATCGTTTTTTGGGTTTAAATAACCATTTTAAAGTTTAAACAACCGTTTTTAAGTTTAATTAATCGGTTTTGAGTTTAAATAACTATTAGTTTAAATAACTAAGAAAGGATTAGATTACATGGATCCCATACTGGAAGTTAAGGGACTGTACAAGGTGTTTGGTGAAGACACCGACCGTGCTTTTACAATGATTAATGAAGGCGCGAACAAAGATAAAGTTTTCGAAGAAACAGGGTTAACGATCGGCGTTAACGATGTTTCTCTTAGCATTCAAGAAGGCGAGATTTTCGTCATAATGGGCCTGTCAGGATCTGGCAAATCAACCCTAGTACGCCTTCTTAACCGCTTGATTGAACCTACCAAAGGTAATGTGCTTCTTCGAGGCAAAGACATTGCCCACACCTCAGAAGATGAGCTCCGCGAAGTCCGTCGCAACAACATCTCCATGGTTTTCCAAAACTTCGCATTGATGCCTCACATGACAGTGATTGAAAACGCCGCGTTTGGTCTTGAACTAGCGGGTGTTGAAGTCGATAAGAGAAAACAGTCCGCATTTGAAGCGTTGGAACGAGTCGGTCTCGGGCCGTATTCAGAATCTTACCCTGATGAATTGTCTGGCGGTATGAAGCAGCGTGTTGGTTTGGCTCGTGCTCTAGCATGTGACCCTGATATTCTGTTAATGGACGAAGCGTTTTCTGCACTCGATCCTTTGATTCGTACTGAAATGCAAGATGAACTGATTCGTCTTCAAAATGATGACAAACGAACCATTGTTTTCATCTCCCATGATTTGGATGAAGCGATGCGAATCGGTGACCGTATTGCCATTATGCAAAACGGTGAGGTGGTTCAAGTGGGTACCCCAGACGAAATTCTTAACAACCCAGCGAACGATTATGTCGAAGCCTTCTTCCGTGGTGTAAATGTAGCAAGTGTTCTTACGGTGAAAGACATTGCACGTAAGAAACCTGCAGCGGTATTTAAGAAATCTGAGCATGACGGCCCAGCGTCCGCTCTACAAATCTTGATGGATAACGACCGTGAATACGGCATTGTTGTTGAGAAAAGCAGTCGTTACTCCGGCATTGTCTCTATTGATTCCCTTCGTAAAGCACACAAAGAGAACAAATCACTCGTCAGCGCTCAGCTCGATGATGGTTTAACGCTGAACCCAGATTTACCAATCAATGATGTGCTTGGCCTTGTTGGCGGTGTGCCTTACTCCGTTCCTGTTGTGGATGAGCAAGGTAATTACTTTGGCGTGGTAACTAAGTCACGACTGTTACAAACATTGGATAAGGGGTAGATCATGTCGTCTGAACAAACAAATAATGACCCATGGTCTCAATCAGCTCCAGCAGCTCAACCTGCAAGTGATCCTTGGGGTCAAGCAGCGGATACCTCACCATCAGCAGATTGGTTAAGCAGCGAAACAGTCGAAACGACACCTTTTGACCCACTTAACCCTTTTGCAGAAGCAGTGTTGCCCGTCGACACTTGGGTAGAGTCTGGACTGAATTGGTTAGTTGAGCACGGACGTCCATTGTTTCAAGCAATCCGTGTGCCTATCGATTTCATTCTAAGTTCATTTGAAACGGCGTTGGTGTCGACACCTGCACCATTCATGTTGATCATCTTGTTTTTAGTTGCATGGCAGTTTTCGAACCTGAAGCTTGGTTTGGCTACAGCCGTTTCTTTGACTTTTATTGGCTTGATTGGCGCTTGGTCTGAAGCGATGACCACGCTTTCACTGGTCATGACATCGGTATTCTTCTGTCTGCTGATCGGCTTACCCATGGGGATATGGCTCGCCCGCAGCAATACCGCGGCTAAATTCGTACGCCCAATTCTCGACGCCATGCAAACGACGCCAGCCTTCGTTTATCTTGTACCCATCGTAATGTTGTTTGGTATCGGTAACGTTCCGGGTGTGGTGGTGACGATCATATTCGCACTTCCTCCTGTTGTACGTTTGACTATCTTGGGTATTCAGCAAGTACCGGAAGATCTGATCGAAGCGGGTCACTCATTTGGTGCCAGCAAAAAGCAGATGCTTTACCGAATTCAACTACCACTTGCACTGCCAACCATCATGGCGGGCGTGAACCAAACACTGATGTTGTCGCTATCGATGGTGGTTATCGCATCAATGATCGCGGTAGGTGGATTAGGTCAAATGGTACTGAGAGGTATTGGCCGACTGGATATGGGATTAGCCGCTGTTGGTGGCCTAGGCATTGTTATTCTTGCAATCCTACTTGACCGCATTACCCAAGTTCTCGGGGTAAATGCAGGTAATACAAAATTACGCTGGTATCACATGGGGCCTGTTTCCCTTGTGCTAAAAGCTTTAAATCGCGGTAAACAATCAGAACTACAACTAAGGAAAAACACCAATGAATAATTCATGGAAGAGTAAGCTAGCCGTTAGCATCGTTTCGACACTGGCTGTATCAACGAACGTGTGGGCTGCAAGCTTACCGGGTGAAGGTGTATCAGTTCAGCCCGTTCAATCTTCAGTTGCTGAAGAAACGTTCCAAACACTGATTGTTAACCGTGCTTTAGAAGAGCTTGGTTACGATGTGAAATCAACGCAAGAAGTGGACTACAACGTAGCTTACACTTCTATCGCAAAAGGTGACGCAACGTTCCTAACAGTAGGTTGGTTCCCACTACACGCTGACAAATACAAAATGGCGGGTGGCGATGACAAATTCTACCGTGAAGGCCAATATGTAAGTGGTGCCGCTCAAGGTTACCTTATTGATAAGAAAACCGCTGAAAAGTACAACATCACTAACATAGGTCAATTGACTGATCCAAAAATCGCTAAGCTGTTTGATGCTGATGGCGATGGCAAAGCAGACCTGACGGGCTGTAACCCTGGTTGGGGTTGTGAGATGGTCATCGAACACCAAATCTCTGCATTCAAATTGGACGATACCGTTACTCACAACCAAGGTAACTATGCAGCGATCATCGCAGATACGATTTCACGTTACCAAAAGGGCGAGTCAGTTCTTTACTACACGTGGACACCTTATTGGGTAAGTGGTGTATTGGTTCCTAACGAAGACGTAGTTTGGTTAGAAGTTCCATTCTCTTCACTTCCGGGTGATCGTGCGAATGTTGATACGACTTTGTCTAACGGTAAGAACTACGGCTTCGAAATGAACTCGATGCGTATTATTGCGAACAAAGAGTTTGCTAAGAACAACCCATCTGCGGCGAAGCTTTTTGAAATCATCAAACTTAACATCAATGATGTAAGTGCTCAGAACATGATGATGAGTAAAGGTAAGAACAGCTCGGCTGATATCGAAGCGCACGTAAACGGTTGGATCAAAGCGAACCGAAATACGTTTGATGCTTGGATTACAGAAGCGAAGAAAGCGGCACTATAACGGTTGTTTTTCGTAAGCAGTCGATAACAGGCTGGAATAAAAAGAGAAGGCCGGTAGTCTGATTCAGACTACCGGCCTTTGTTTTTCTAGCGACATAACTATTTTCTAGCGACATAACTATTTTCTAGCGACATAACTACTGTTATCGCATTATTTTTTAAAGCGGCTTGTTCTTTTAAAAGCGAGCAGGCTAGCGTTCGCCTTGAACCTCAAAATCATCGCTGACTAAACGAGCGCAACCATCTGCTTCTAGTGCCCAGTGCTCACGATGCACAACACCAAACGCTTTGTTCATTGTCCAACTAGCCGTCAAAATGTAGCCGCCTTCTGGGTGCTCTTCCCACGTAACGTCTGTGTAATCAACGTCTTTGAAGCCTTGGTCGATGATGTTTTGCCAAAATGCTTGAATCGCTTCTCGACCTTCAAAAGTACCAAATGGACGCGCTTCCATTACACAGCTTTCAGCATATTGATCTGCACAACCTTTCGCATCTTGGCTGTTGAATGCTTTCTGCCACGCGTTAATGCCTTGCTTACATGCTTCTAAAATTTGGTTGTCTAACATTGTCTTTCTCCATAACAGTCTTCTTTCAAACACTGTGTCTTTGATTTGGGTGTCTCGATAAGTTGGATTCAGTTTAGCCTTGGAAATTAAGTTGAAAAACAGAGATAATAGAAAATACTGTATGTAAAAAGAGAACAATAAGATGAGTAAGCTAAAGCAGATGTCGATTTTCGCTCACATCGTAGAGCAGGGCTCAGTATCAGCTGCGGCTGAAAAGCTTGAGTTGTCTAAGTCCGTCGTCAGTCAGCACCTCAAAATTCTGGAACAAGAACTAGGTGCTTCACTTCTCAAACGCACAACACGGAGGCAATCTCTGACCAGTATGGGTGAGCGTTTTTATTTGAGTTGCAAAGACATCAACGTGATTGCTGACTCGGCTTGGGATATGGCCAAAGCTGAGCTAGAGGAGCCACAAGGTCGGATTCGTATTACTGCACCGAATGCTCTTATGGACTTGCTCGTTGCCCCTGTTGTCGCAGATCTAATGAGGCAATATCCCAAGCTAAAACCCGAGCTGATAAGCGATGATCAGCACTTAGATTTCATGGAACACGATATTGATCTCGCAGTACGAGTAGGAACTTCTCGTGACAGTAACCTAAAGCAGAAACGCTTGGGCGAGTTTAAAGACGTGTTGTGTGGCGTTGAAAGCATGCGTTCTCGTGAGCTTGAATCTATTCCTTACATTGCTAACTCATGGCAAGGTAAGCAAGTCTCTCATCACTTTACTTCTCAAACAGATCAAAACTTTATTTACCAACAACAAGCAAGCTGCACTACGAACTCCTTTCATAGTTGTCTCGCGTTGATCAAATCTGGCGTTGGCATTGGTGTGATCCCAGACTTCTATCTTCATCAACTATCAAATGAAGTGGTCGATCTCTTACCAAGTTTTCAACTACCCACTAACACGGTTTATGCGTTGAACCCATTCGCCTCAAACACACCGATTGCCATCAAACTGTGCGTTCAAGCGTTAGAAGAGAAGCTCAAACAGAACTTTGTTTAAAACCAATTCGATAAGTCAGTGATTTAGTAAAGAGGCTTAAAACCAAACTTGCCTAATAGATTGCTCAAGAGTGAAGATACAAAAACATAAAGACACAAAAAAGCCCGAGTATAAACTCGGGCTTTGAATGGTTTTCTTTATAACTTATGAGGAGCTAGATTGCCTGACGAAGTTGGAAGTAACGTCCTGCTTCGTTTAACAGTTTCTCGTGAGAGCCGTGTTCTACAATCTCACCTTGTTCAATCAGAACGATAGAATCCATCGTTTCCAGACCAATCAAACGGTGCGTGATGAAGATAACCGTCTTACCTTCGAAGTGCTTCTCGAACAGCGTCATGATGCTTTGCTCTGTTTGCTTATCTAAGCCTTCTGTTGGCTCATCTAGAAGCAGGATAGGAGCATCATGAAGAATCGCACGTGCGATACCAATACGGCGCTTCTCACCACCAGACAGTTGACGACCACCATCACCTAACCAGCTATCAAGCGCGTTATTCTCAAGCAGCTTTTCTAGGCCAACGTCTTTTAAGATATTCGCTAAGTGATCATCGGTTGCTTCTGGTCTTGCAATCAACAAGTTGTCACGCAAAGTACCATTTAGAATGTCGACACGTTGGCTTACCACACTGATTGATTCACGAAGCTGTGATTCATTCCACTGAGTCAGTTCAATGCCCGCAATTGAGATGTAACCCTTCTTAGGATCCCAGTAGCGAGTCAGAAGCTGAATCAGTGTTGATTTACCAGAACCCGTTTGACCCACAATCGCAACCTTGTTCGTTGCAGGGATCGTTAGGTCGACAGCGTTCAGAACATTGCGCTCAGAGTCAGGGTAGTTGAACGTCACGTTTGAGAATGTAATATCAAGTGGCTTGTTGATGTCGAGCTTCTCTTCAGCAAACTGAACTTCAGGCTCAGACAGAATCACTTCATTCAAGCGACGAGCAGAAGACAGAGTTTGACCTAAATGCTGGAACGCACCTGCGATTGGCATCAGCAGTTCGAAGCTTGCCATAGTTGCGAATGCCATTAGCGCGATGAACGGGTCGGGTGCATTACCGCCCACGCCATCTGCCGCAAGCCAAAGCATAAGAACCAGCGTTAAACCGTTGAACAGCATTAGCGCTGCTGAAGCCATACCGGTTAGGTTAGCGTTCACAAACTGATTCGCCATCAGCTTGCGTTGCGTTTCTAGAATCGCATTACGGTAACGCTCTTCAGCACCGAACAGAGTCAGTTCGCTGTAGCCTTCAATCCAATCTAGCGTAGTCACACGAAGATCCGCTTTGTTCTGTGTCAGTTCACCACCGTTACGTTTACCCAATTTGTAGAACAAGATTGGCCAAACCAACAGCATAATAAGAAGGATAGAGCCTAAGATTAAACCTAGTGAGCTATCGAACCACATCAAGAACAGAGTCAGGAAGAAGATCCCGAACACGCCCACCGTCACTGGGCTTACTAAGCGCAAGTACACGTGGTCCATGGCGTCGACATCAGCAACCAAACGGTTGAGTAAGTCTGCGTCACGAAGGTTTGAGATACGACCTGGGATCAGCGGAGCCAGTTTCTTGAAGAAGAAGATACGCAGATCAGTTAACAGTTTGAATGTCGCATTGTGGCTAACAACACGTTCACCCCAACGACCCGCAGTACGGCTCATTGCCAAACCACGTACACCACCGCCCGGTAGCATGTAGTTGAAGGTTTCACGCGCAATCGTAAGGCCAGCAACCGCAGAAGCTGAAATAAACCAGCCTGATAGCGTTAACAAGCCGATAGAAGCCGACAGAGTAGCAAAAGCCAATAGCATGCCTAACGATAGGCCAAACCAATGCTTTTTATAGAGTTTCAGGTAAGGCAGTAAATCACGCATCTAAATTACCCTTATTATCTTGTTGAGCTAAGTTCGCGTTAAGCATCTCTTCGAATAAACCACCCGCAGTCGAAAGCTGAGAGTAATGACCTTGTTCAACCAGACCACCATCGCGCATAACCAGAATGTTATCGACCGATTGAAGCGGGGCAAGTTGGTGCGTCACAAGCAGGGCAGTGCGGCTTTCGATGTTGCTATTGATGCCTTTCATTACCAACTGTTCGCTACGAGTATCTAGGCTGGCTGTTGGTTCATCGAGCAACCAGAACTGACCGTCTTGAATCATTGCGCGAGCCAGAGCCAAACGCTGAGATTGACCAACAGACAGACCGCCAGAGCGATCAGAAATCATGTAATCCAAGCCATGCTCGTTTACGAATTCGTTAGCAAAAGACTGCTCAAGTGCATTCTCGACAACTTGGTCAGTGATATCGTGCTTACCTAGAGTGACGTTGTCACGAATTGTGCCGTGCAGTAGCAACGGGTTTTGACCAACCCAGCTAATGGTTTTACGCCAAGAGGCTAAGTCTAGGTCACGCAGTTCAATTCCATTGATTTTCAAGCTTCCTTCATAAGGCATGAAACCAAGAATAGCGTTGATCAAACTTGTTTTACCCGCACCACTTGGGCCAACTAACGCAGTCGATTGACGAGTGTTAAGCGCAAACGAGATAGGGCCAACCAATTGAACACCTTCAGGGCTTAATACTTTGAGATCTTGAGCTTCAATATTGATGCCTTGAGCTGTGTCGAGCTGAGTGTCGCCTGATTTAACCTTAGTGATGTCTGTTTCTAGGAATTCGACAATACTTTCCGCTGCGCCAACCGCTTGTTGCTTCGCGTGGTAGAAAGTACCTAAGTCACGCAGAGGTTGGTAAAACTCTGGCGCCAAGATAAGGATAAACAAACCTGCGAATAGCGTAATGCCTGCGCCGTAGTGGCCGAAGTTAAGCTCACCGATGTAGGTGAAACCAAAGTAAACCGCTGTCATTGCGATAGAGATCGACGTGAAGAACTCAAGGACAGCAGAAGACAAGAAAGCGATTTTCAACACATCCATGGTACGCGTTCTGAACACTTCAGATGCACCTTTAAGTACCTCTGTTTCAGCGTTAGTGCGATCAAATAGACGGATGGTTGTCATTGACTGCAAACGGTCGTAAAAGTGACCAGAAAGACGTTGCAGTGCTTTGAAGTTTTTACGGTTTGCATCGGCTGCTTTCATACCCACAAGTGCCATGAACATCGGTACCAGTGGAGCAGTAATCAAGAAGATCAGTCCTGCTGCCCAGTTTACTGGGAACACCACAACCAAAATAATGAATGGAATCATTACCGACAAAGACATCTGAGGTAAGTAACGAGAGAAGAAGTCTTGCATGTCTTCTACTTGTTCTAGCAACAGGGTTGCCCACGAACCCGCAGGTTTGCCTTTGATATAAGCAGGGCCCAACTCACGTAACTTATCAAGGATGAGTTGCCTGATGTAGACACGGATCTGTTCACCACAGCGATAACCTGCGATCTCACGTCCCCATGTACAGCCAGCACGGCCAACGACCGATAATGCCAAGCCTGCGAAATGACCAACCAGTTCAGATTTATCGACATTTTCGATGATCAGCTGGTGAAGAATAGAGGCGAGAAGAGCTGCTTGAGCAATTAAAAACACGCTTGAAAGTACGCCAAGGCTAATCGCAATCATAAGCCAGCGTTTCGCTAACTTACTCTGTTGCTTAAGCCACTTGTTCAAGCTGCGTTGTTTTTTCTTATCCATTATGAAGGCTTAATGATAATTATTATTTGTTGAGGGCGGGTAGTATACAAAAGAAAGCCCAGTGGATATACCGCTGGGCTCTAGGGATTTACAACAAATTGTGATGATGCCCTGCATCTACTGAGGCGAGAGCTCCGATAATCAAATCTGCAATCTCAGATTTACTTATCGTTAAGACCATCTAGGAAGCGTTCAGCATCCAATGCAGCCATACAACCCGTGCCTGCAGAAGTAATTGCTTGGCGGTAGTTGTGGTCCATTACATCACCTGCAGCGAACACGCCTGGGATGCTGGTTTGTGTCGCGTTACCTTCAAGACCTGACTGAACGATGATGTAGTCATCTTTCATATCCACTTGGCCCTTGAAGATTTCAGTGTTTGGTTGGTGACCGATAGCGATGAATGCGCCCATTACTTCGATGTCTTCTGTCTTATCAGACTGAGTATCTTTAATACGAACGCCAGTTACGCCCATGTCGTCGCCCAGAACTTCGTCTAGCGTGCGATCAGTGTGAAGAACAATGTTGCCGTTCTCTACTTTGTCCATTAAACGTTTCACTAGGATCTTTTCAGCGCGGAACGTGTCACGACGGTGAACTAGGTGAACTTCAGACGCGATGTTCGATAGGTAAAGTGCTTCTTCAACAGCCGTGTTACCACCACCTACAACCGCCACTTTCTGGTTGCGGTAGAAAAAACCATCACACGTTGCACAAGCAGAAACGCCACGGCCTTTGAATGCTTCTTCAGACTCTAAACCTAGGTACTTAGCCGATGCGCCCGTTGAGATGATCAATGCATCACACGTGTACTCGCCAGAATCGCCTTTAAGACGGAAAGGGCGGTTTGATAGATCGACTTCGTTAATGTGGTCGAACAGGATCTCTGTTTCAAAGCGCTCTGCGTGCTCTTTCATGCGATCCATTAGAGCTGGACCCGTTAAACCTTCAGGATCACCCGGCCAGTTTTCTACTTCTGTCGTGGTTGTAAGCTGACCACCTTGCTGCATACCGGTAACCAGTACAGGGTTTAGGTTTGCACGAGCAGCGTAAACTGCAGCTGTATAGCCAGCAGGGCCAGAACCAAGAATCAATAAATTACAGTGCTTTACGTCGCTCATGAGGACTCCGAAATTGAAATTGTTTTTATTTATAATCGCTTAGGATTGTATGGAAAATATGGAGGCAATAAAAGGTTAAACAAGGGCTGAAGTGTAATTAATCGTTATAGTTTAGAACTTAATCGATCAAATCGACTGTCTTGTATTTCAAGGTGTTAGAATAAATATCAATAGGTTATGGAAAGTTTAACTGCGTATAAAAACATATAACTTTGTATTTCGGGAGATTCTGTCGCCAATTTGTCGCCATAAAATCTTCTCTTTAAGAAGGATAAATTGTTGGAGAGATAAAGATTAAAGTTAATTCGAAGTAGATTCACAGGAAGTTAAACCATCGGCAAGTTCTGGCTAGAAGCAATTTAAGGCGTTTGAGTTAATTTTTACGTTTTAGGTTACGCAAAGCAACTTGAAACTAGAAGTGTTGGGGGATTTATGGTTGTCTTATCTTCTTGTTGCATAACCAAGTATCAATGCTTTACTACCAATGACTGTATTATATTGATAAAATACCGCGAAACGCCAGAAAGTTGGTAATTATGATAGACAATAACGTATCCAAACTATGAAAGTGATTATTTTATCAGGTGCTGGGCTTTCTGTTCCTTCAGAACTGCCTGCATATGAAGATATTAAAAATACACCTGAATACCAAGCATTCCAAGGAGCTTCACCTTGTGAAGTATTGGCTCTTGTAAAGAAAATTCGGCATAAATATGAGCAATTTTTACCGAATCGAGCACATTACGAATGTATGTATCTCGAAACATATTGTCAATCACTAGGAGTTGAGTTTCTACATTACACTTTAAATATTGATGACTTAATTGAGAAAGCTGGAGGGAGTGCGGTACATCTTCATGGTTGTATAAATGAACCAGACAGTATCGTTCAATGCAAAGATGTCCCTTGTGTAGACCTTTTCAATATTGAGTGGGAAGTAAACGATCTCCTAATAGTACTTGGTGTTAGTAACAATGGTTTTCCTTTAGCTGCATTAGAGGCAAATGCTTTGGCGTCTGGAGCTAAATTTGTAAACTACAACATTGTTTCTAATAGTGAAACTAGTAATCCTACGGTAATCGGTGATGTTTCAGAAGTATTCAAGTTTTTAGATCATCGAAACTTACCACCTATAGAGTTAACAGAAGTTGATTTAGGTTTTATTGTTTATCAAATAGAATGCAACATCATGGAGAGCGAGTACACTGTTTACCTAACTCCGTCGACAGAAGGTGACTTTAGTGATGGTAGGCTGGAGGATACCGAAGAGCGAATAGGAATGAAACTCAACGAAAATTGTTTTGAGATTAAGTTTGACTTAAAGTCAAACATCGAAAATCAAACACTCTTTGAGCAACCAGAAAGAGCGATTACTAGACAGCAGTTAAACCTTTTAGGTAGAGTCATAGCAGCTTTGATCCTGTCACATTCGAGAAGTAAAAATGTGATTGTTTATACGGCTTCTGCTGTAGATGAAAGGTTAGTATTGTTCTATAATTTGCTTGCAAGGAAGTACGCAGATCAACTAGAATATGATTCATGGTGTAGTTTTGGCACTGAAGGAATAAATTATGCGTTTAAAAAAAAATGAAGTAACTAACAAACGTAAGCTTGAAGCTATGCGTAAGTTGTCGCAAGCTTGTAATGCTGCAATTAAAGCTGGTAAAGCAAAGAAAATTACTCTTTCTCCGCAATGAGCTATTACTTGTACCTAATTCATAAGACCGGCCATGAGCTGGTTTTTTTGTATTTAAAAACGCCATAACTCTTAGTCAGATTTAACTAGCAAGCAAAATATGTCTAGAAATGGATAGTTAGAGCTTCGTTGTTTGTTGAAGAGGTTATGATAGAAAACTCGTTTAATGGCTAATGAATAGCACTGTTTAGAGCTAAAATGGAGTGTCGTAGTGAAAGCCGCTTCAATTGAAATGAGCTTTGAAAGTATGATTTATAGATTAACATCAAAAAAAGAAAGTAATCAGTTTAGCTAGTAAGCAAAGCTACCGTTACCTTGTCGAAGTTTTCGGAAGCTTTGACTTATAGAACTGATAAATAATCCCTCTTCATTTGAATCTGAGTTTATGCGTGTTGGTAGTGCCTAGTTTGGAATTCAAGCAAAGAACTAACTTCGCGTTTAAGATCGCTGGTTAAACCCCATTGTTTGGCTAGTTTTTCACATTTTGATGTTACTGCTTCAGCGAATTGTAATAATTGGTCACGTAGATTACACAGCTGCTGCTTTACAGCAGTAGGAACACAATTAAACCGCATTAGCTTATCAACCAAGTAACCAGCACGTTTCAAAGCTTCTTTCCTCAAGTGTTCTACAGTCGGTACGAAAGACTCATGCCAAACAGCCAACGCAACTGTTTTAACATCTTCAGGCGATGCATTAGCGAAGTCATTTGATACTAGTCTATTGAATACTCTCTGTGTCTTCATTAGCTTCTAACTCTTTCATGATGGCAATTGCGTGATCTACGTTTAATCGTAGGCTAGCTTCTGTTGCCGAGTATAAAATTGCTTCTTCAGCTTCTTCAGCTTGTTCACTGAATTCTTCGAGCGTGAACAACCATTCCTTATTCAACTATAAGCCTGTTAAATGACAACTAGGTGAAAATAAACAAAAAACGTTTAGTTATTAATGCTCTAACTCCGAATTAAACTGACCTAAAGGCTGGCTTTAAAAAGAATTAAAACTTTACTTACGTGTATATGGCTTGTTCAAAGAACTCTCTATCAAACTCATCCATATCTTCAATGGATATGTGCTCTTTAAGTTTTGAGTTGCACACTTCTCTAGGATCACAGTTTTTTTGTTGTAAGTTGTGAGCGGTTCCCCACCAAGTCGATTTTCGACCGACCTTTCTTTCCATAATGTCATGTTTGTTTGCAACTTGATTCGCCAAGACACCGCAATCTAAATCATATTGCTCTGCTATCTGTATGACAGCATTTTTGAGCCATGCAAGGTTACCATTCGCGCTTGCAAAACACATATTGACGTAATTTTCCGCTTCCATCCCTAATAATACTTTAGAAGCGAACTTGTTAGCTTCGATCTCCTCCTGATCTAGCCTTCTTTCATCACTGGTTTCACTTAACTCAATTAATGAAAATTCACTTAATTCTGGTCGTTGGCTAGCGTGATATAGCTCATGCAGTAAATCAAATGACCAGCGGGAAGTATGGAGTGTCTTTTGTTTGAGTACGACAATATTTCGGTGTGATATTCTCCAGGTTGCGCCATGAAATGCACCTGAATCATTTAAGCCGAGAACGATAACACCTTTATCATAGGCATGAGAAAGTAAAGACTCAAAACTAACATCACCGTACTTGCCGATTATTTCATTTCTGATGATTTCAGCATCTTCATTTAATACTTCTTTAGGCTTGTTGAAGTATCTAATAGCTAATTTAGCAACAGTATAAGCATATTGTGTATATGCGCTTGCGTATTGCTCATTAGCCCCTGCGGGCATCTTAAATCTAGCAACTAATGCTCCATCTCGTCCTATAGATAGAGGTTCATCACCAAGAAGTTGTTCTTTGGTCCACCCAAAAATGGTACTGACTTTCTCACAAACTCTTTCAACCCAAGAATCGCGATCAAAGTTATGTATTTCACGCGGAGCTATCCTCTTTTCAATGAAAGATTCCTCTAACCCGGCATCGGATAACTTAGCTAATAAAAGATTTTTAGTTCGGGATGCTTTCGGTAAAAAGACATCTTCAGTTATCTTTAAGTCTAGAGCTCTAATTATAGAAACGATGGTAGAGAAGCTTGCTGATGAATACTCAGTATTTTCGTATCGTTGTATTTGTTGTTCTTTCATACCTAGCTTTTCAGCAAGATCTTTCTGAGTTAAGCCCAAATATATTCTTGAGCGAATAAGAGCCTTTGGTAAATCAGCAATATTATCGACATCGAAAACAGCAAACTCCCCTGATAGGAGTTGTTCGTACTCTTCTATTTCCTTCAAGAGGTCGTCTCGTTGAAAAATAAGAGCATTTTTTTGTGCTTGCATAAGAAGGGGATGAGTGTCGCTTGTACCCTCTTCAAGAGCATGGATAGTAGTATTGAATTCTTGTACTTGATTTTTCGTTAGTGCGAGTTGTCTTGAGTTTTTAATCATTGCTCACCCCCAATATTAATCGCCACAATTCCCTTTTTTTGACCTGTATTTTTATCTTGTTGGAAAAAGTTAAGGAAGGTCTTACCGCTAGCACCTTCTGGTATTTCTGCTGGGAAAACATCACCTCTATACTTAAGTTCAATCTCATTCCTATGTGCGGGAAGCGCTAGTAGTAAACAAGCGTCTAATTTGTTTGGGTCGACGCCTTGAATGCTCCAAGCCATATCATAATCGCCAGGTATTTCCTTTTCGGTAACAAAGCTGCCATCAACATAAATTAAATTGCACCCTGCTGAGCCCAAGTTCTTGATTAACAAACTTAGCCCATCGAGTAACCATGCTCTTTTGGCGTTGTAACCAAAACGGTCAATCAATTCTTGCATTGAGGCGTAGTGAATACCCTCAGGAAGATTTCCTTGCTCGTTAAACTCAGGAATCATAACCCAACTTTATTGTTGTGTAATCATTGTAGTCTATTTACCTTGAAAGATGAATAAAGTCAATTGGTTTTTTGAGTGGGAGGTGAGTAGGAAATCTAAATTAGGGTAGGAACTAGATCACAGCGTAGGGGCGACAGAATCGCTTGGTGATCACAGATTTGCTGAGGGGCATCAAACACGAAAATGCCCCATTCCGCGTTAGAGTGATTATTCGTTGGTGAATCGTGCCACTGAAATCAGATTACATTTTCTCATGATTGGCGCCCTGTATCACTCATATAGATTAAAGGCTTTTCATTGCGGTTGATAGCTCAGTTATGGCTTTAACCATTTCAGCTACTTTTTCTTCCCCAACCGTTTCAATTAGTTGCTCAGCATATGCTTTATGAAATGGTCTTATTTTTGACAGAGCATTATGACCTTTTGGCGTTAACTGAAGTAGCATAGCCTTTTGATGAGATGGATTTGCTAATGTTTCTAACATACCTTCATCGGTAAGCTGTTTGCTGGTTCTTTGAACGCTTTGACGTGTGATCCCCATTTGACGTGCGACTTCAGCTTGTGTAAGAGGATCATTAACAAGAGCCCCCAACACTTGCCAGCGAGTTGCGGTGAGATCTGCCCGAGAAGCAATATTCTCGGCTATTGATAAAAACTGACCATTTAAAGAAAAAATAGTTAGGGCCAAAGTACTGAGGTCATGTCTTGGGTCACTCATTGAAGGGAATTCTCCATTAACTCGTAAAAACCAGTTATGTCCCGCTGTTCGAATAATTTCAACCAAGAATCTAGCGTAGTTTCAGAATAGATCTCCAACTTCCTGAATATCTCTGCCGCAAAAGCAATAGGTTCAATACCCCCTGCGGTGATCAAATAGTCTGTCGATACAACGGGTTCTTGGATATAGTTCTGGCTACCTGCATATCCTGTCATTTCCAGAAATTCTTTTGCATTACTAGTATGCGGAACATTATCTAATATACCTTTTCTCGCTAAAGCAGCGGTTGCACCACAGATAGCTGCAACACAAATACCATTGTCGATAAAACGCTTGGCTACATCGATAAAATCATCGATGCCGCCTGTAGCAGCATTATCTGAACCACAAAGAATAAGCATTTTACCATCAGAGGGATTTAGCTTATCGAGAGATAAATCTGGCACGACAGTTAATCCACCTTTAGTTCTAATCGATTCTTTATTTCGCCCAACCGTCTTTATTTCAAACCTGTCAGGGAAAGCTTGAAACTCTTGAGAGTTGATATGAGCCAAGACATACCCATACTCCCAATCAGAGATTCCGTCATATACAGCTAGATAAATAGATTCCTTCATAAATTACACCTCAAAAATGACAACAGGCTTACATGGTGTCAGCTCGCTGTCACAATTGCAAGGGAAGAAATTCAATGGGAGTTGCATACAATCTCACAAACTTTACATTAATTAAGTTGATATCTCAGAGTTCAGCCTTTCAGTTTCTGTCCACCGACATTTAAGAGCTTCCTAAACCCTACTAAATTTGACGGCCAAACTTCATGTTGACCAAAACACTGAGAGGAGGTCATCATGAGAAAGTTATCTTCTGGAAAATGCAGTGGCATCAAAAGGCCATTTAAGCTTGAAGAGATCTGGCGGATCAGAACTAGGCTGGAGATTGAAAATGATCTGATGCAGCTCGCATTACTGAACCTAGCTATAGATAGCAAATTAAGAGCGAGTGACTTACTAAAGCTACACGTTTACGATGTTTCTTCGCAAGGGGTTATCTATGAAAGGGTTCAGTGCATCCAGCAAAAAACTGGAACCGATGTCCACTATGAGATTACTCCGAGAACACAGCAAAGTATTAGCCGATGGATTTTTGCAGCATCCCTAGAGGCAAGCAGCTTTCTATTCCCGAGTAGCCGACGCTTTGGGCAACCTATCAGCTACTCATTCTATCGTTCAATTATCAGGAACTGGGCTGTAAAACTGGGACTGAATGCTGACTATTACGGCACTCATTCCATGCGCCGCACCAAAGCCACGTTAATATATGCCAGAACGAAAAACATCAGGGCCGTACAGATTTTACTTGGACATTCGAAGCTAGATAACACAATTCGATACCTTGGCGTTGAACTAGAAGACGCTCTGAGGTTGTCTGAGAAAACAGACTGCTGACAGGTGCTGAAACAGGCTTTTCTTCTGAAAAGCCTGTGCCCCAATATGTGTTTAGAACGTATGAATTTAGCATGAGAACTATTGTGGCAACTGCTTGCTGGCAAATCGTCTAACACTTATTCGTGCATCAGGCTTGAACATATTTTGCCGATCAATTCATGCTATACAGAAAAATCTGTATTTAGTGATGTAGGTACGGAACTGTAGAAGTTAAACTATTGTTATTCATAGTAAAACAGATGTATGTTTTACGTTATTAAGATACTAGACAGAATAATTCTATATTTAAGTACAGAATTATTCTGTCTAATATAGCTGTTATGCTGCTAGGAGTAAAAATGTTGAGATTTGACCAAGGCAACGCTCGATTTAATTGTCGTAGTGCTGCCGTGATAATTGATGAAGATCATGTGTTGTTGCATAGACTTGTAGGCGATCCTTTTTGGGCATTACCGGGCGGTAAAGTAGAGTTTTTTGAAAACTCAGACGATACATTGAAAAGAGAACTGCTTGAAGAGTTATCTATCGACTCAGTTGTTGAAAGACACCTTTGGTATGTTGAAAGCTTTTTTGAATTTTCTGGTAAAAAGTATCACGAATTAGCCAATTACTTTTTGGTGCGTTTGAGTTCTCCACAGAAGTTGCCAAAAACCGAGGCTTTTCGTGGTATAGAGTCTGACGTAGATTTAGAGTTTCGCTGGTTCCCATTAACTGATTTAGCAAACATCGATATTAGACCTAGGTTTTTATGCTCAGGCTTATTAGATTTACCGCCTGAAACAAGGTACATCAAGCTAAATGAGAGCGCAGCATACAAGCAATTTAAGCAGACTGTCAACGCTTGGCATTTTTAGTTCGGTTCAGCTTAAGTGATTTCGGTGTTCAATTTGAGTGTATTGGTAGCGTTGTCAGCTACTTAATTGGGCGTTATGTGCAAATAATCTCAAACAGGCAGGTGTAATGAATAATTTGTTCACGTATATATCGGCGATGAAAGAAGAGCCTGAAGGTCTGTCGGTAGTAGAGAAAGTCTTAAACAAACGGACTTTCGACGAAGATGGTATTCTCATGGAAAACAGTGAGTTGTTCGTAAAGTTTAACAATGGTGTCGCTGTAAGAAAGCTAACTGAGCGTGAATTATCAGGACGTACAACGGACGCAGTTTGTGAGGAGTGCTGGATTTCATATGAAGTAACCGAACAGCCGCACGCTTTAAATATAGCGCCCAAGAAAAAGAACTTTACGAATCAATGCCAAGAGTCATTTTGGCTAAAAATTAGTAAGGCTCAGTCAAGCACATAACTAATAAGGATTAAGGTGTTGCGTAGCCAACACTAAATCCCAAGTGTTGAACAAGCC